>JAZOBK010000075.1:0-13792 GCA_045595985.1 Oscillospiraceae bacterium | reverse complement strand
GATCACCCCCGCAGGTGCGGGGAAAAGACTAAAAGGATCCCATAATATCGCCATTTCAGAAAAGGAGAACGTCACATTTTATTCAGTTTCTTAAAAACCTCCAGTAACAGTTTGCAGTCATCAAGTGCTCTGTGCTTCTGTGAAGTTTCTATACCCAGTGCTTGTGCAACCGTTTCAAGCTTGTAATTTGCCAGTCCGTTCAACTTACTCCGAGCAAACAGCATCGCATCTGTAACACGAAAATCCGGTGTCGGCAAGCCGTTTTTACGGCACGCTGATTCCAGAAACAGGCAGTCAAAATTCGCATGATAGAACACTGCATTTTTGTTTTTGGTTCTTTCAAGAAGTTCCATCAATGCATCGCACAATGGGATTCCGGAATCATCAAGCTGCATTTTGCTCAGCCCCGTCAATCGGGTGATCTCCTCCGGAATTTCTGCATCCGTTCGGATCAACCATGCATTTTCTGCAACACATAAATCATCCTTTATTTCAAGCATTCCGATTTCAATGATGTTATCCTTTTCATGGGATAAGCCCGTAGTTTCAATATCAATCACAAAATAGGAATTCTGCTGTTCTCTATTTCTGCGACGTCTGCCCATTCTTTGCTTTGCAGCTGTGCTGAATCCCTCTGGCAGGGCAGTGGAATCAACAGCACATTGTGAAAGCGGACGTTTCATTAGCTTCATGCCGTCATAATCCACCGGTTTCCAATAGGTGTTATGCACACAGAATTCCATGTGCTGTTCATTATTTGTTGTGAATACCATCGTTGCCTGACCATCACGGAGATTTTCGCAGACACGGTTCCAAAGTGCTTCTCTGACACGGGCATTCACCTGTCCGACATAGACTCCTGTATTGATCTCCATCAGCCAGAGAGACAGATCTCCTCGGAGCTTCGAGGGACAGTTCGACATAGTGATGACGATCATTCATCCGCCTCCTTGCCGTATGATACTCCAAAATCCACATGCTCACGCACGTTATCCCAGAGGTAGAGTGCCTGTTTCGGCTCGGGCTCGGCTTCTTCTGAAAGCAGGTATTTAATGTCCCGTACCATACGTTCAAGAATATGTGTCCTTGCAAAACTATCCCTCACCCTGCGGCGAACAACATTGGGTAATTCGGGCGGATTTTCTGCGGCTGTCTCAAATGCGATTGGAATGGTAATTTCTGCTTTATAGAGATCCGCAATATCATAGGCAAAGGAAAATTCATGTCCAACATGAACAAATCCCAGCCCAACGGAACAACCAAGTGCAGTAATTACTGCACTTGCAAGTCCATACAGGCATACGTTGCCTGCGGATAATGCCTGATTGACGGGGTCCCCCGATGCAAAATCCTCCACATTATAATTTCTTCCATTCCACGGCACATTCCACTTTTTTGACTGTTCACGATAGATTTTTCGCATTCTTGCACCTTCTCGTCCCCGAAGCTGCTGCAGTGTCAGCCCCGATACATCTTCATCGGTAAACCGCATTTCGTACATTTTGCGGACAACCGCAAGATGTGAACGGGTATTTGATACAAGCTTTGCCTGTTTTTCAAGCAGATGTGTATGGGAACTGAGTGATCTGCCGTGTGCATAATACCGTACACCATGCTCTCCTACCCAAATGACGGAAACGCCCGTATCTCCAATCAGCTCCATCGCACGATGAGAAACATCCGTCCCCGGACCGAGCAGAAGCACCGTAATGGATGCCGCAGGAATATGGATGATTCCCTCCTGATCACGAACCGTGATCGCTCCGTCCTCACGGCTGATTTTACAATGTTCAAGATAGAGAAATGTCATTCTGTCGCCGATGACCGGAAGCTGCTGCAGCTCCGGTTTTTTCATACCGTTCTGCATGGTGTTCACCGAATACCGGCAATGGTCAGGAGTCCCATTCCATAGGCTTTTTCACGTCCGATCCCCTGTGTCAGAGCCTTGCGGAATGCCTCTGCATCCGTCACTGTAAGGATACCCTCATAGGTGACGGCAAGCATCCGGACATTCTGACGTTCTGCACCCTTGCAGAAATGATACCATTGCGATCCGGTTACCAGAAATTCTTCCGCATTCAGAGAAAAGCCGTGTTTTTCTGATTGTATCTTCAGCCATTCTTCCTGAAACGCAGTAGTAATATGTGCCATCACTTTTCCACGCCCATCACCGCATTTTCGCTGTATTGTAGGATTTGCACATAATCTGAAATTCCAACGGCTGCCCTCTGTGATACGTTCCAGAAACGGATCATAGCATTTTGATTCCACGATCGTGTCCGAACAAAACTGCTGTGCAGCAGGCAAAAAATCAAGCTTCTGTTCACTTAAAATCAGCAGATACGGTACACCGCCTAATGTATCAATTCGCCAGAGTTTCCGTGTTCTGCCCTCTGTTTCACAGCTTTCGATGGCACCGTGGAAGATATTCGGGGAAGCAAGTGCTTTCATGGTCTGTCTTTTGGTCACATCCAGCTTCATTCTTGATAAATACATACGTCACCTCACAATTCTGCCATCGGATCATGCTCATCCTGCAGCAGGATCTCTTCCTGCACCATGCGGAATCCATGCTGTCTGTGCAGCGGCGAGAAAGAAATTGGCATATCCTGTACAGGAACGCCATAGCCCAATGCATCGCAGACAATCCGTGTGGATGCATTCTTTTCCGACTTCGGTTCGTCACGCAGCACCTGCTGGAGTGTTCCCTCACGGATACCAAGCAGCAGGGGCAGTGTTGGTGGACAGGAACGTCTGCCGAGAAACAGCGGATATACCGGATGTTCCAGTGCATTGGCAAGTATTTCAAGAAACACGGTATCTTCCGATTCAAGTGCAGCCAGAAAGACTGCATCGGAAAGATAATAACGCTCTGTGACATAGGCTGCTTTGCCGTCCTCACTGTGAGCAGTATGGAAATCCCGCAGGAGCTTGCCCTCCCGTTCCACACGAATACCGAAGCGGAGTGCAGCGAGATCGGACAGATCTGCATCTCGTTTTCTGCCGAGAGCTGCTGCAAGCAGCCCGATCACGCCGCTTTTGGTAGGTTCACGCTGCGTTGTGCGTACTTCAAATTTAGCACTGCCGCCCCATGCCTGCAGAGGAGCAGCAAGCCGCAGTAACAGTACAGCCATTGTTTACACCCCGCAAAGCTGCTCACGAACCATTTGTTCCAACGCTGCAAGCAGTTCGGGCAGGGACATTGTTTCTGCGATCTCCCCAACGCTGTCGCCGATACTGAATGCCTTCACCGGCTCTGCCGCATAACGGCTGTAGACAGTTTCAGCATAGCTCACAAGTGCAGCTTCCGATGCTGCAGCATAACCGTTCACGCTGCGGCTCACGGGCTTTTCAAATGCACCGCAAAGATTCACCGGCTGATCCTGACGGATGGTCACATAGACTGCATCGGGGAAAGTGCGGTTTGCAAATGTGTTTTCCTTTCCGGTCGGCATGGAACAGATGAATGCCTGTCCGAATTTCCGGATTACTTCTGGTACACTCTCGGCTCCAAGATTCTTTGCAAGCTCGGATGCATTCACTGTTGCATAGCGATAAAGTGTAGAGGAATTGAATTCGATTGTACCGAGATGTCCGGCACCTGCATTATCCTCTGCCTGCAGATCATCTACAGCGGTGAAATAGTCATACTCATTCTGTACTGCATGGGTGGAAATCGCATGGGCTACCTGTGCAGCGGCATCGCTGTTAAGACTCGGATCACTTGCAACCATTCTGCCGAACAGAGCAATATCTGCGGAAGGGCTTTCTTTCAAGGCATTCTGCAGTGCCTTCTTGTAGTTCTTGTCCTTCGGATTCCCCTCCAGTGCAATCTTTGCAATCGCCTTCGCCTGCATATTGCTCATGAAAAACAGTGCTTTTGCCTTGGGGGATTCATTTTTCTTTTCGTCCAGACTGATACCTGCATCCTTCAGTGCAGCGGATGCTTTCTGAACTGCATCCGTTTCTTCCAGTGTGACATCAAGCTTCTGCATTTCCTTTATAACCATGTCCACCACAAACTTGGTGCGACTGGCACGTTCTTCCTCCGGGAACAGCACTTTGAAGTCCGTACGCATCGCATGTTTCCATGCCTGCGAGGAAACTCTTGCTCTGACAGCACCACCATAGACTGCAGTCTTGGGGCTGCCGGTATCATCACGGTTGATACAGCTGGGCGGAACGGTCTGCAGAACGTGAAAATCAATGTACATACTCATAATTCGTTATCTCCTTCCGATTTGGCAATTGTATAAAAATCCTCTCCCCAACGCAGCTGTACTCTGCGGCGGGAGTCCTGATACTGAAAATCCAACAGATCTCCGGCAAGCTGCACATAATCCAGATGCACACTATTTGCCTTGAGAAGCTGAATCATACCACGCAGATGATGAGAAAGCTCTGGCATATCTGATGCAGTGATGACTGAACCAAAACGCTGCATGATTCGGTTTCTTTCCTCATCCTCATTTTTCGATCTGTCAATCAGCCTGGCTGCTGCATTACCGAGTGACATTTTTTCCTGCTGTACAGGCTCAGCGTTTCCTTGCTGATGCAGTGCAAACATGGTCAGTGACAGATAAACCGCCCATTCCGCAGGACTCGGATTTCCGTTTTGTCCATAAAGCTCATCATCGAGCCCATTGAGGAAAGCACCCCATAATTCTGGGATTTCTCCCGGTACTTTACCGATGCCACGACGCAGATTTGCCAACATCGCCCTGCCGTCGCTGGTATCTATCCGCTTGAGCAGATCCCGTATCTGACCGGCGACATATGCTTTCGTTTTTGCTTTGATTGTCATGATTTCACCTACCTTACTTTCTGGTAAATTTTCGATACTTCTCCACTGAATATCCGTATTGCCTTTGGGGCGGAATACAGCACTTTCTTTTCGCCGTCCCTGCCGATCAGATGCCCCGTCATTGCCGCATCGCTTGCATCTTCACACATTTCCCGTGCATAACGGAAAGCGATATTCTGGGCGGTTTTCTGCCAATTTGGGAATATATCTGCATCGACATCGCCATCCTCATTCGGTTCGATGGAAACCAGCCATTCACGGAACGGCATATCCAGACGGTAGTAAAGTTGTTCCTTGGCCGTATTCACAGCGGACTCACAGCTATTGTCACTGCCGCCCTCTGCAATGTGGAGGTGTCTTGCAAGATGTCCTGCGGCGTTGGCAAGCTTTTCGCATTTCTGGATTTCAGTTTGAATATCCGAACGCAAACCTGCACCTAATTCTGAAAGGATTTCAGCGTGGAAAGAGAGGGAATCAGAAAAGATGTTTGTTATCTTACACTTTTTGCTGTCATAATTAATTCCTACAGTTTCCATGCAGATGAATTTGGGAAGTATTGAGGAAAGGTCGTCATTATTCAATAAAGTATTGTACCATTTGACTACGACCGGCATATCGTAGTTCTTATCTTCTTTTGGTAAAAACAACACAGAAAAATCACGCCACATCTGCCTGCCAAACTGATGCATATATGGAATCAATTTCTCTGGTTGATTCTTTTTGCTGATCTTTCTCCATGCAGTCATCGGTTCTATCAAGCCTACTTCTTCAGAAAAGAATTCTCCTTTTATTGCGTAAAAACCGATTACCTTATCCATGTCTCGAATTAATTTGGTTTTTCTGGACGGAATTGTATATAGTTCTGCCAAATTGTCTAATTTAGGGATTTCTTTTGCTTCATCAAGTGTTATCTTTTCACGTTCCCACAATGGGTATTGCTGCGATGACAATTCTGATGTGTGAACCAGAACGAGATTGAACAGAAGTGTTTGAAAAAGTGTTTCCCCCTTCAAAACTGTTAATCCAATTTTTCCAAACCAGCCTGTACCTGCCGATTCCAATTTTCCTGTAGCGGACGCAGCCTTTCCCTCTTTTGATGGTTTTACCGCCGAATCATCAGCTGAATTTAAATGGATTAACCATCTTGCAGCCTGTGCATAGGTTAGCTGTTCCTTTTCAGTCCCTGCATAAGACGAAAACAATCTGATTGCATTTCCACTCTCTGATACTTCACCATTCAATTTAGCAGCTGTTGGCTTTGTCCCGTACGTCAGCTCCGCCACCTGCCCGAACGGTCTTTCCGGATGAAAGAGCCAGAAGCGTTCACGCCACTGCTCCAGATATGCACGAATGGGCTGTTCCGGCAGCTTCCCATTTTCCCACAGCTCATGCCAGAAATCGACCGCTTCTTCCTCATCCTCCATCTGGTGGGAATTACCCTGTGCATCCACTCTTGCAAAAACTGTATGCAGTACCGCAAGCAGCAAACGAAGCACAGCAACGTCCTGTGTGGACAACTCTCCACAAAGAGATTTGTATTCGTGTGCATGAATCAGCACATCCGTCAGAGATAATTCCTGCACTCTGCAGTCCCCATCCATCACACGAATCCACGGTTCATCCAGAAGATTGAATTCTGTTTCCTTCATGCTATTCCTCCCTTTTTTCATATTCAAGTCCAACTGACGGACTGTATCGCAGTGTATAGCCGCAGAGTTCCCCATTCAGTTCTGCATCCAGGAACAGTACAAGCTGTCCTTTCAGCCAATGAGAATTTTGCCAGTACCTGATACTTTCCCGGCATTGGTTCTCCAATTCTTTGATCGTCCGATCAATATTCCATTCACGGCAGAATGTGCTGGGCAAACGGATCTTCTGTTCAGCAATTTTTCGGCATTCTGATTCTGTCGGCATCATGCTGATCGCCGCACCGCCATTACAGTGTGGCAGAAAATGTATCGTACCATCCGCATACTGCTGCATGAGCAATACTTCGATGGATGACAAACCATCTCGGACGGAGGCTTCGGCTTTTGCATCATCCTTGCTGTCAGTGATATATCTGTCAAGCATATTGTGCATTTCCTTTTTCGTCACTTTACCGAGGCGAAATGCTTTAGCACGGCTTTTCTGTTTTTCCTGCTGCAGACAATGTGCCTCATATGCCCTGCTTTCATCCTGTGCCCCATAGACCTTCTGCACCAATACGGAAATATCATCCGGCAGCGTCACAATCTCCGGCATATGTGCGAGCGTTTCCTCCAGAAGCCAGTCCCCGTAGATGTGCCGTGTGCCGGAGGTTTCGGATTCCATTTCATCTGTCAGCACAATGCAAAGAGGATCACGCAGGGACTCCGGACGCAATTCATCCCGATTCGGATGCCGGTGCAGTCTGCCGATTCGCTGCAAAAGCAGATCCATCGGACAAATATCCGTCACGAGCAGGTCAAAGTCAATGTCCAGTGACTGCTCCAGCACCTGTGTACCGACAACAATGAGGTTGGCACGCTGCTGCGGTCCGGACTTTTTTCCGATCCGTCCAAGCAGCTTTTCTTCCTGTGCTGCTCTGTCCGGATGCGTGAACTGGGCATGATAGAGCAGAATTTCCGCATCAGAGCTGTCCTGCAATGCAGCAGCGATCTGCTGTGCTCTTTTCACAGTGTTGACAATGACTCCGGCACATCCACCGTCCGCAGCAGCGGAAATGATCTGCGGCAAGGCATCCTCCAATGTACCTGCTATCATCCGCACCTGCCGGTGTGTTCCATTATAGGGAAGTTCCTGCTGGTGTATTTCCTTTCCGTCCGACCATGTGAGCAGCGGATAGGCAAAGCTTTCTTCCAGCTTCGGATCGCTTTCCTGCTGATTCAGGTATGCCCGTACCAGAGCCATTCTGCGTTTTGCCGGAAGTGTTGCCGAGAGCAGGATGACCGGCGTATGGTATGCACCAAGCCACTGCAGGGCACGTTCCAGATACTGATTCATATAGGCATCATAGGCATGGCACTCGTCAATGATCACGACCTTCTGGCACAGTCCCAGATGCAGGAGCATTAAATGTTTTCTCTTGAGTGCCATCATCAGCAAATGATCCACCGTTGCCACAACAAATTCGGCAAGGCACGCTTGTTTTGGATTACAGAACCATCTGTGCACGATCACGCCGCTGTCTGTTTCCTCATCGGGTATGCCACGCTGAATCTGCTGGAAGCATTCATTCAAGGCTGCACCGCCATGCCGCAGCTGAATGGAATGGTATTCGTCCATGGACTGCTGTTCGCACCAACTCATGATGCGTGGAAAGATGCCATTTGCAGTAGCCTGTGTCGGCAGACCGAAGAACAGACCATTCCTATGCAGCTTTGCTGCCATAAGCTCTGCTGCCGCAAGTGCAGCCTCCGTTTTTCCACAGCCCATCGGAGCTTCGAGGATCATGATGCCGGGCTGATGTGAGGATTCCACCGCATGGACAACTGCCTGCTGGACACTGTTCGGTATGAAGCCAAAAAAAGTTTCGAATTCCGCATCGGGGAACTGCAGTCTGCCGCTCTTCCACATTGCGGTGAAATCAATGTGCTCCCATGCATTCTGGGCACGAATATGGCTGGAGATCTTCTCTCCGTCTTCATCCTCCCAGTACATGAGAGGGAAATATTCTGTGTTGCTGGCAAGCCAGTCCGCCATGATCAGCAGTCCAGTCAACAACACTTGGGCACGATGATTGAGATGCGGAAGCTCATCAATAGAAGAAAAATCTGTCTGCCCCAGTGCATCCTCTGCGATGCTATGCCAGACAGCTTCCAGCAGCGGGAGATTTTGCTCTCTATCATTACCGAAATAATTTTTCTTGCCGATAATCTCACCATACGGCTGGTCGAGTGCCTGATCTCTGATTTCCTCTTTGCTGCACGGAACACCATGATGTGCACCAACAACAGCTGCAATTTCCTTCGGGCATCCAAGAGACAGCAAGATCACTTCCCCTGCCAGCCCATGCGGTGTTTTCCGAAGTTTTTCTGCATCATAGCTGTCCGGAAATTTAAGACCGCTGCACTCCAGTCTGTAGCGAAGTTCCGGCAATGCTGTGGAAATCTTAAATTGGAATCCGACCGTTGCCTTTCCGATATCATGCACTGACGCAAGAAAAACAGCTGTATTCTGTAATACTTCTTTCGACAGACCGCACGAATCCGCAAAGGATGGAGATGTATAATCTCGAACAAGATACTTCATCATTTCGGCTGTATCACGAAGATGCATTGAAAGAGAAAGCCACTCGGAGGACTCTTTACCTGTTTTGGCAATCAGATTTTCAAGGATTCTTTTCGGCATATTATCACTCCAATTGTTCAAATCAGAAATTTTCATTTTCAATAAAAACTTTTCAAACGTTTCTATATTTATTTTTCGTGATTTCCAGCAGGATTTGCCACAATTCTGGTTCACTTTGCATATTATACTGCTTCAGCTATTCAGAAATGACACAACTGTGATTTTATATAATTTCTTACTCGATTATTAAATTATTATCAGCCATTCCCGTCATCAATTTATTACTTTAATTATACCACTCATTTTTTTTATTTGCAAGCGATCTGAAGTTTTTTCTGTTTGTAGCTATGCTGAATTATAATCCAATAATTTGTGCAAAATGCCAATTTCTCCTTAAGCACGAGTATGAACAAATAAAGAAAACTTCGATCTTTTTCTCCCCCGTCCTGCTCACCACATACTCCTCCACCTGGTCCAATGTCAATAAAGTAGACAATAAAAAGAGGATAACTAAGTAACGAGAGATTTAGCAGCCCTTACTCCGGCAGAGGTCGAAGCTCTGACTGCGGACGAGATATAAAACTAAACAAACAGAAAGGAAAATGATTATGAAAGAGAAAAGAATTCCCCTCTCGGAGCAGTTTTTGCTTACGATTAAAGAGGCTTCCTTGTACTTCAATATTGGAGAAAATAAACTTTACAGAATTGGTACGGAATATATGGATTCAGAGTACAAGTTTGTAATACAAAGCGGCAGTAGAACCATGATTAACAGGAAAAAGTTTTAGGATTTTCTCAACAACACTACTTCAATCTAAAAAGTGAGAAAAAGCGATTGAAAAGGAGCTTTGGATGTGATATAATAAAGATGCACTAAAGCTTCTTTCAGTCGAAAGGAGTTTCGCATGAGCACAAAAGGAAAAGATAACAAAGGACGAGTTCTACGCAACGGCGAGTGCCAGCGGAAAGATGGCAGATACCAGTATGAGAAGGGAAGCCATCACCCACAAGCAGAAGCGGCAGTTCTTGGAGTTTGTTCATACTGACAAGCATTTCTGCAAATACTATGATGCCATCTACATCCTGTTCTACACGGGACTGCGTATCTCGGAGTTCTGCGGAATGACCGTCGGCGACATTGACTTTGAGAAGAAAACGCTCTCTGTGGAACGACAGCTGCAAAGAACAAGTGATATGCGATACATCATCGAACAGCCGAAAACACAGGCAGGTATGAGGGTAATTCCGCTTCAGGACGATGTATGCGAGTGCTTCAGACGTATTGTAGAGAAGCAGAGCCGTTACAGATGCAAGCCCATCATTGCCGACAAAAACGGCGGGAGTCACGGTGGATTTCTGTTCTTTGACAAAAATGGTATGCCCATGGTCGCCCTGCACTGGCAGAAGTATTTCCAGCGAATCTTTGAGAAGTACAATGACATCTACAAGGAGCAGATACCAAAGGTCACGCCCCATGTTTGCCGACATACCTACTGTTCCCACTGCGTATCCGCCGGTATGAATCCCAAACACCTCCAGTATCTGATGGGACATTCGGACATCGGTGTGACGCTGAACACCTACACGCATATCGACTTTGACAACGTGCGGCAGGAGGTGGAACACATACAAAAAGCTGTCCTGTAAATTCGGAAAAACAAGCTGAATTTACAGGAGAATTTACAGAAAATGACCGTGAGAAAAAGGGAGAAAACATGGAAATTCATGAAGTTATGTGCTTCGTCAAAACGCCGTAAAATCCCTAAACTACGCAAAAATCAAGGAGAATTGAGATATGTACAGAATCATGTTCGTCTGCCACGGCAATATCTGCCGTTCCCCGATGGCAGAATTCATCATGAAGGATCTGATACGCCGGGAGCATCTGGAATCACAGATACAGGTTTCCTCCAGTGCGACGAGCACTGAAGAAATCGGCAATCCCGTCTATCCGCCTGCAAAGGCAGAACTGCAGCGGCACGGGCTTTCCTGCAACGGAAAATACGCTGTGCAGGTGAAAAAGAGCGACTACGACAACTACGATCTCTTTATTGTCATGGACAGCAACAACGTCAGAAACATCGGACGGATCTTCAAAAGTGATCCGCTCGGAAAAGTACACAAGCTGCTGGAATTTGCAGGACGCAGCGATGACGTGTCCGACCCGTGGTATACAGATCGCTTCGACGTAGCATATTGCGATATTCATGAGGGATGCACCGCACTGCTTGCATATCTCAAACAAAATCTACTGTAATCCACACAAGGAAAGGAAATTTCTATGAAACGCATGGATTCATTCAGTGCACTTGAAATCATTAACAGGGTAATCGACGAAAATGTACAGGAGGGCAACCTTTGCATTGATGCCACGGCAGGCCGCGGCAACGATACACTGCATCTGTGCAGGCTTGTGGGAGAAAACGGTCATGTGACAGCATTCGATATTCAGCAGGATGCCGTGGACAGTACAAAATTCCTGCTGGAAAAACACGGCATGGCAGATCGTGCAGACGTACTTCTGAAAAGCCATAGCGAAATGGACGAGCTGTTTGAAGAAGAAAGCGTATCGCTGATCACGTTCAATTTCGGCTGGCTGCCCAAGGGCGATCATACCATCAACACACGAAAAGAAACGAGTATTGCCGCTATCGAAAAGGGACTCAAGCTGCTCAAGCCGGGCGGTATCATGACGCTGATCATTTATTACGGCAGGGATACGGGCTTTGAGGAACGTGACGCTCTGCTGGAATATCTCCCGACACTTGACAGCAGGAAATACACGGTCATTGAAATGCCGTTTGTCAACCGTCCCAACTGTCCGCCCATTCCGATCGTGATCATTAAGGATGCGTAAAAAAACGACACGCCTTTAAAGACGCATCGCCCCAGTTTATCGAAAAGTCGATTTCCGTGTTCTTCCAGCCCGCTGCAAGCGGGCTGGAAGAACATATTTATGAGCTTTCCTCCGCCTTCGGCGGAGGAAAGCTCAAGTGATATACCTCTTAAAAAAAGTACTATTTTTATGCAAATGTAATTTCCACCAGATCCAGAAGTCCCATTCCCCTGAACACCAGATACAGCGGATGGACACCGTTTGCAATGGAAACCGCAGCTGCCGCTGATTTCCACGTTTCCGAGGGTGCGATCGTGATCTCTCCGACCTTTTCACCATCCATTTCAGTGAAAACTTCCAGCACGCCGTTTGCTTCACCACGGTATCTGACGCTGACCGTATCGACATTTTCGAATGCAAAATACTTGTAACCAAGCAGCGTGCCGTCGCAGATCTCCGCAATGAAACGGTCGTTCTCATCGTGATTTACATTCGGGAAGCTTGTCTTGTAAATGGAATTGCAGCCATGCGGCATATGACCGTTGGTAATGTTGCAGGCAATTGCCGCAGGATAGCTGTCCTGTGCCCGCAGGGGACCACCGTTGAGTCCGCAGGAGGTAATCTCCACCTGCGAAATGCTGCCGTCATCAGCGATACTGATTCTTTCCGCACACGCCTGACGGCTGTAGTCGGATTTGTGCGTCAGACGGTGGTAGAATACGTACCACTGCCCGTTAATGCATTCAATGCTGCCGTGCGTTGTACCCGTCATGTTCAAACGGTCGGGTTCGGCTCTGCCGTCGAGCCCCACATCGCCGTTGGAAACGATCGTACCGCCGAATGTAAAATCCCTGTCCGGGTATTTGCTTGTCGCATAGCAAAGCTCATGGTTCTGCATGGAGGAGTAAACGAAATAGTAGGTGTCCCCTACCTTTCGCATGGAGCTTGCCTCAAAGAATGGGTGCGTTTCAAAGCTTGTGCCTTTCACACGATAAGGAATAATATGTTTCGGTTCTTCCGTCACTGTCAGCATATCCTCGCCAACCACTGCCATGACCGCCCCCATAACGCTGTCGGGTGTACCGAGGATCTCCTCACGGCTTTTGTTGAACATCTGCATTTCCTGTAGAATTCTCTCCTCGTTGCTTGCGAAATCCGGCTCTTCCTCAAACGGATACTGGGTGCCGTAATAAACACGGATGGTACCGTTGTCATTGATCACCCCCGGATCAAAGCAGACGTATTTCTTCATGGGAGTACCGTCGGGATAACGGACATAGCCAAGATATTCATATTTTCCGGCAGGTGTGTCGCATACCGCAACACTGATCGGGCCGTGATATCCGCCGTTGCCATAGCTTCCGGACAGGCAATAGTAGAGATAATACCGACCGTCGTTGCCCCGCACCACATCGGGAGCATACATATACGGCCGCTCCTCGCAGTAAAGGGGATCCTGCTTTGCACTGTAGATCGTCCCCTCACACCGCCAGTCGGACAGATCGTCCACCGGTGCAGAATAGACCACATAATCCAGCATACAAAAAGTATGACCGCCCTCCTTGTCATGTGAGCCGAACAGATACACACGATCACCGAACACATGAGGTTCACCATCGGGAATACATTCATACAACGGGAGAAAAGGGTTAAATACTTGCTGTTTCATAGCATACCGTTCCTTTCGGTTTTTCTTCTATTATAGTGTAAGATCGGAGATTTGTCAAGTAAAAAAACGCCCATTCCGCATGAAGACGGAATGGGTCTGTCTGTCGAAAAAACTTAAAAGGGTGAGTGGGGCGAAAGCCCCACAGAGGGGCACGGGGACGAAGTCCCCGAACGATAGCCCCTCCCCTTGGGGAGGGGTTGGGGTGGGGGCA
>JAZOBK010000074.1:0-3607 GCA_045595985.1 Oscillospiraceae bacterium | reverse complement strand
TGTATTCCGCTATCTTTCGCCAAAATCTGGGATTTTGTTATTCTTCAGACTGTTCCACAACCGCAATGCCCAGCACATCAAGATTTTCCTTCTCAACAACGGACGGGCAAGCACTCATCAGTTCCGATGCATCCTTCACCTTCGGGAATGCCACCACATCACGCAGGCTCTCTGCCTTGCACAATACCATTGCCAGTCTGTCCAGACCAATGCCCAGACCGCCGTGGGGCGGTGCACCATAATGGTATGCCTCTACAAGGAATCCGAACTTTGCTTCGATTTCCTCATCGGACAGACCGAGTGCACGGAACATCTTCTGCTGCAGCTCATAGTCTGTAATTCTCATCGAGCCGGAGCACAGCTCAACGCCGTTGAGAACAAGGTCATACGCCTTTGCCGTTACCTTTCCTGGATCGGACTCAAGGTAGGGCAGACACGCATCCTCGGGCATGGTAAACGGATGGTGCATTGCAAGCCATGTCTTCGAATCCTCGTCCCATTCAAAGAACGGGAACTGGGTGATCCACAGGAAGTTCAGCTGATCCTCCGGAATGATCTCCAGCTTCTTTGCAACGTGCAGACGCAGTGCACCCAGAACGGGCAGCGTCACGCTGTTCTTGTCCGCAATGAACAGAGCCACGTCGCCCTGCTCACAGCCGATGGTGGAAAGTAGATTCTGCATTTCCTCCTCGGAGAAGAATTTTGAGAATGCACAGGTGGGAGCTTCATCCGCCCAACGAATGAACGCCAGTCCCTTGGCACCGATACCACGCACCATTTCGGTCAGCTTGTCGATTTCCTTACGAGTCAGCACCTTTGCTGCGTCCTTTGCCACGATGCAGCGAACGCTGCCGCCGGACTGTACAGCACCAGAGAATACACCGAAACCGCTGTCCTTCACAAGCTCGGAAACATCACAGATCTCCATGCCGAAACGTGTATCCGGCTTGTCGGAGCCGTATCTGTTCATCGCATCCGCATAGGAAAGTCGGGGCAGGGGCAGCGTAACTTTCTTGCCCAAAACATCCGAGAGGAGCTTTGCAATAAAGCCCTCGGTGAGCTGCAGAATACCATCCACGTCCACATAGGACATCTCAAGGTCGATCTGGGTGAATTCGGGCTGACGACCTGCACGCAGATCCTCGTCACGGAAACATCTTGCGATCTGGATATAGCGTCCCAGACCGGAAACCATCAGCAGCTGCTTGTAGATCTGCGGGGACAGGGGCAGTGCGTAGAACTTGCCCTTATGCACACGGGAGGGAATCAGGTAATCTCTTGCACCCTCAGGTGTGGATTTCATCATCATGGGTGTTTCAATTTCGATGAAATCGTTTGCATAGTAATACTCTCTTGCACACTTTGCGATCTTATGACGCATGATGAGATTCTGCTGCAGGGGTGTACGCCGCAGATCCAGATAACGATACTGCAGACGCAGTTCTTCGTTGACATTTGTTTCGTCGCTGATCACAAACGGCAGCGGCTCTGCCTTGGAAAGGATACGCAGATCCTCAGCAACGATCTCGATCATACCCGTTTTCATATTCGGGTTAACATCCTGACGCTTGACAGCTGTACCCTTGACCATCAGGACATACTCATTTCTGACGGACGCTGCCTTTTCAAAAATGGCACGATCCGTTTCATCATTGAACACAAGCTGCACCTCACCGCTGCGGTCACGCAGAACGATGAAGATGACCTTGTTCTTATTTCTCATATACTGCACAAAACCGCCGACAGTTACCTGCATTCCCGGCTCTGTAACCTCTCCGCAGCCATGTGTACGGCGGAGATTTCCCATAGATTCAGCCATAAATTTGCCTCCTTTGTGAATTAGCCCATCATTCCTGCAAAACTGCCGTCCTCATCAAACATGGATGCCACGAGGATGTCGGAAAAACGTTCTGCGAATGTATCATCCAGTGCGATACTTGTCTTTTCACCGGTTTTCATATTCTTCACATCCGCCTTGCCTGCGGCAATTTCATTATCGCCCAAAACCAGCGTGAATCTTGCATTGATCTTGTCCGCATACTTCATCTGTGCACGCAGACTTCTGCCCATCACATCCGTCTGTGCAGAGATCCCCTCACTGCGAAGCTTGGATGCCAGTGCAAAGGTCTTGTCCGCTGCCGCATCGCCCATGGGAACAAAATAAATGTCGCAGGAGTCCTCCTCGGACAGTGAAATGCCCTGATTACGCAGCGTCAGAAGCAGACGCTCCAGTCCCATACCAAAGCCCAGAGCCGGTGTTTCCGGACCGCCAAGCTGACCGATCAGACCGTCGTAACGTCCGCCGCCGCAGACTGTACCCTGTGCACCGATGTCGGTGGTAACGAATTCAAACACAGTCTTTGTATAGTAATCCAGACCACGCACGATCTTCGGATTCACCTTGTAGTCAATATTCAGCAGTGCAAGATACTTCTTGAGCTGCTCAAAATGCGTGCTGCAGTCATCGCAAAGATAATCCAGAATTACGGGTGCATCCTTCGCAATTTCGCCGCAAACAGGGCTCTTGCAATCCAGAATACGCATGGGATTTTTCTCGAGTCTTGTACGGCAGGTATCACAAAGCTGTTTCTCGGATGCTGCAAAATATTCCTGCAATGCCTTATGATATGCCTTGCGGCAATTCGGACAGCCGATGGAATTGATATACAGCTCAATGCCCTTGATGCCCAGCATATCAATGATCTGCTTTGCAAGGCTGATGACCTCTGCATCTGCGGATGCGTGCGGAGAGCCCGCCATTTCCACACCGAACTGGTGGAATTCACGCAGACGTCCTGCCTGCGGACGCTCATGACGGAAACAGGACAGAATATAGTATACACGCTGCGGAAGTGCTTCATTCAGCAACCCATTCTGCAGCATGGCACGGATCGTACCCGCTGTTCCCTCGGGACGCAGTGTGAATTTGGATTCTTTTGCGGAAACCGTGTACATTTCCTTCTGCACAACATCGGTGGTTTCACCAACACTGCGGCAGAACAAATCCGTCTGCTCAAATGTGGGTACACGAATTTCATGAAAACCGAACTTGCCTGCAATTTCACGCAGCAGACTTTCAAGGATCTGCCAGTCACGGCTGGCGGACGGCAGAATGTCCTCTGTTCCGTTCGGACGCTTGATATTTGCCATAGATACCTCCAAAAATAAAAGTCTGCTGAAAACTGACCTACCTGCTCTCCCATCGGACAGCAAGCCGAAGCACATTTACAGCAGACCGAGTATTTGCTTAAATAGTGGGATTGCCGATCTCACGCCAATCCAGATCGCCTCTCTCCAGTGCCATGATCAGTGCTTCACCGGTTGCAATATTGGTTGCCACCGGAACATTATGCACGTCACACAGACGCAGAAGATTGATGTCGTTGGGTTCTGTTGCCTTGGGTGTAATCGGATCACGGAAAAACAGAAGCACATCAATTTCATTGCAGGAAATTCTTGCACCGATCTGCTGTCCGCCGCCCTGTGAACCACTGAGGTACTTCTGGATCGTCAGACCTGTTGCTTCACTTACCAGCTTGCCTGTTGTACCGGTTGCACAGAGATTATATCTGGACAGGATACCGCAATAGGCAATACAAAACTGTAC
>JAZOBK010000073.1:0-5069 GCA_045595985.1 Oscillospiraceae bacterium | reverse complement strand
CCGCTTGGCCTCCGACTTGACTAATTACTGGACAGAACTGATAATCTGTGATATAATTACAATAATAACCATGATAGACAAGGGAAGAACAGGAGGAACTATGCGATCGGAAGAAAAATCAAATGTCAAAAACAGCATCGGCAGAATGATTCTGGTGGTATTGAGCATCCTCATTCAGATCGGCTGGCTATGCCTGCTGGTCATTGGACTGAACAGACATTCTGCATGGATTTCCCTTGCAAGCAGTTTGCTTGCAGCAATACTGGTACTGCATATTTATGTTTCCTACACCAATGCCGCATTCAAAATGCCGTGGATGATCCTGCTGTTGCTGTTCCCGCCGCTTGGTGTAATGCTCTATGTGATGTTCGGAAATTCCGGTGCAACCGTAAGTGCACGCAAGCGGTTTCAGAAGGTGCAGTCAGAATTTGCAGAACACTATGCACGTCCCGATGATGCCCTTCGTGCCGTAGAATCCCGTGATGCCGCCGCTGCCAACCAAATGCGTTACATCCGTGATTATGCGGCTTGTCCGGTGATCGGGGAAACGTCCGTGGAATACTACGGCGACACAATGAAAGCTTTCATGGCACAGCTTGGGGCTCTTGAAAAGGCGGAGCATTTCATTTTTATGGAATACCATGCCATTGAGGAGGCAAAAGCATTTTCCATGATCATTGATGTGCTTGCACGAAAAGCCGCACAGGGAGTCGAAGTGCGGCTGTTTTACGATGATGTGGGAAGCATCGGTTTCATCAATCTTGATTTTGTCAAGCGTATGAAAGCTCTGGGAATCAAATGCCGTGCCTTTAATCCCGTGATGCCCTTCCTCAATTTGTTTATGAACAATCGTGATCATCGAAAGATCACAGTTGTTGATGGAAAAATTGGTTTTACAGGTGGCTATAATCTTGCCGACGAGTATTTTAACATGACGCATCCCTATGGCGAATGGAAGGACACAGGGTTGAAACTGCAAGGGGCGGCAGTACGCAGTCTGACGCTGATGTTTCTGGAAATGTGGAATTTTGCAAAACATACGGACACTGATATTGAGAAATATCTGCCCGAGGCGAATGCAGAAGGGGAGGGATATGTGCAGCCCTATGCGGATACACCGATGGATAACGAGTGTGTGGGGGAAAACGTGTATCTGAATCTAATCGGCTATGCAAAGCATCGGCTCTATATCACCACACCCTATCTGATCATCAGCGATGAAATGACACGGGCACTTACACTTGCCGCCAAGCGTGGCGTAGATGTGCGTATCATCACACCCGGAATTCCCGATAAAAAGGTGATATATCAAGTGACACGTTCCTATTATGCCCAGCTTGTACGGCAGGGGGTTCGGATCTACGAGTATACGCCGGGATTCATGCACGCAAAGCAGATGCTCTGTGATGCGTCAGCCGCCGTTGTCGGGACGATCAACATGGACTACCGAAGCCTGTACCATCATTTTGAGAATGGTGTTCTTCTCTGGCAGTGTCCGGCAATTGCAGATATAGGAGCAGATTTTGAGGAAATGTTCAAGGAAAGTGCCGAGGTTACGGAACAATACCGCAACCGTCCAAGAGCCATGCGTATCGGACAGGCATTGCTTCGTCTGCTGGCACCGCTATTGTAACTGAAAGAATGATCCTACGATGGGAGCGATGAGAATTGGCAAAAGTAATTGTAACTTGTGGGAAGATATGCAGCGGAAAAACCACCTATGCAAAACGTATCTGTCAGAAGACGTCAGCCGTGCTGTTGTCCGTAGATGAGATCATGCTGGCAGTTTTCGGACAAAATGCAGGCGAGAACCATGATGCATACGTTGAAAGCATCAAAGCGTATTTATTTTCCAAATCATTGGAAATGATTGCAGCGGGAATTGATGTAGTTTTGGATCTCGGATTGTGGACAGCAGAAGAAAGAGAGAGGGTGAAAACGTTTTATAAAAATCATGGAGTTGTCTGTGAGATTCACTATATTGATGTCACTGATGCTCTTTGGAAACATCGTATTGCAATACGGAATCAGGCGGTTTTGGAATGCAAATCGGAATCGTATGATATTGATGAAAATCTATTGGCAAAATTTGCAGCAATGTTTGAAGCCCCCAAAAGAAATGAGATAGATGTTTGGATTCCCAGTGAATAAAGATAAAAACCCTGAGAAGCAATCTTCTCAGGGTAAAATTGATCAGATAGGATCAATCTTCATCCGCAATTTTTGTAAACTCCAGAACCTCGTCACGGAACAGGGGAGTGCTGAAATAGCGTTCTGCCGTATCAGGAAGTACAGTTACCACGGTTTTGCCCTTGCCCAGCTTCTTTGCAAGGGCAATGGCGGCTGCAACGTTTGTGCCTGCGGAAATACCGCACATCAAGCCCTCCTTGCGAGCAAGTGCACGGGATGTATGGATGGCATCCTTGTCTGTAACAATGTAAATATCACTGTAAATTTTCGTATTCAGATTGGCAGGAATCAGACCGTCGCCGATTCCCATCTGCAGATGTGTGCCAATGTTGCCGCCTGAGAGAATCGCGGCATTTTCGGGTTCAACTGCCCAAATTTCCATATCGGGGTTTGCTGCACGCAGCACTTCTCCGATACCCGTGATCGTACCACCCGTTCCGATACCTGCACAGAAACCGTGGATCGGGCCGTCCACCTGTGCGAGAATCTCCTTGCCCGTGTGCTGACGATGCACTTCGGGATTTGCAGGATTCTCAAACTGCTGCGGAATAAAAATGTTAGGATTCTTTGCCTGCATTTTTAAAGCGGTTTGCAGACATTCCTCAATGCACTTGCCAATATCGCCGTCATCGTGCACCAGAATCACCTTGGCACCGTAGTGGCAAACAAGCTTGCGTCGTTCTTCGCTGACGGAATCGGGCATGATGATAATGGTCTTATAACCCTTGACTGCACCGATAAGAGCCAGACCGATTCCCTGATTGCCGCTGGTCGGTTCCACAATAATGGTATCCTCGTGAATCAAACCCTGCTTTTCCGCCTCACAGATCATGTTGTAGGCGGTTCTGGTTTTAATGGAGCCGCCGACATTCAGTCCCTCAAACTTGACAAGCACCTGTGCTGCATCTTCTGGAACCATATTGCGTAGACGAACCATGGGCGTGTTTCCCATGGCTTCCAGTATATTATCATAAAACATAACGAAACCTCTTTCCTTTGTCTGTATTTCGGACAGATTCTGTCAATTCACACCATATTATATTATAATACAGATGGAAGGATTTTGCAATAGGAAAATGGGATTTTTTTAAAAAAAGCCTCTCCTTTAGTGCAATGACCATATAGAAGTATTCTGAAATACTAACGGTTATTGACTAAACGGTGGCTGATGAAACGAAAAACAGGCGTGTGCAAAGCAAATTGCATACGCCTGTTGTTGTACTTTTAAGATATGTATTTATTTCTGAGGCGGTTTAGGCATTGGGATTTTTACTGGTTGAGTTGGGATATTTCCACCACGATTATTTGTATTTCCTCTATTTGGAGTTGAGGAAGGCTTATTGGGTAATGGTTTGCTCGGTTTCATTTTCAACATCTCCTATTAAGAAGCAAGAGAAATAATTCTGTTGCAATTCACTTGCTTTCAAAGTTAGTTTTTTCTTGTCGGGTAATGCATCGGATTTCAAGTGGTTGTTTTGCACTTTATCCCAATTTGCTATGTATTTATAAAGAATCTTATTAATATTTGCATCGTCATATTTTTGAGCATCAACATTATACCATTCTTCTTCCATCTTATTGTATATAGTATTCAGCTCAGCAATTAACTTGGGAATTTCTTCGATTCTTTTTTTGTACGGCAAAAATTCGTTAACGATAGATATAATTTGTGTTGTAGCTACAATAACTGCCCATATTATATCGTATTGCTTCCATATTGCCCACGTTCCTACTGCACCTGATGATAATACAGCTAAAACGATAATGATTACTCTGTTAATAAGTACATATCTTGAAAAATGTTCATTAAACAACAAAATCTCAAATTTAAATTGAGTCATTTTATCCCAATATCTTTGCTTCATTAAAACAACTCCTCTAAGCGATTACATTTAACTTTAATGTCATCATTAAAGCTTCTCTCAGGGGGATTTACGAACTGTCAGGACGATTAAGTATTTGGAAGAATGTAGGTGCAAAATAATAAGAGGATAATCAACAATACCTTCTAATTTTATATTAGTTTCAGGCTTTTAGCGGTTTGTTTTTTTATCTTGTGTTGATTAAATTTCTCATATCCTCGGAAAATTCATTCTTTCTTTTGTCCTCGTTATAAAAATGAAAGCCCCATATGCGATAATGGTTATCATCAACAAACAACTTTGTTGCCACAGCCTTATCTTCAAGCTCAAGCAAGAAATCTTCTTTCCATTTGTCGTTCTGGATAAGATGCGTTCCTTTTGGCTCTATGAATACTTGTAATTGCTCGTAGCCATCCTCATTCTGCTTGTGCAAAAACAGCAGATAGTCTGGTTCAAAGCGTTCACCGCCAGCGAATGAATATATGTGCAACTGTCGTTCATTTCTGACAAGGAAAACCTTGTCATATTTTTCTTTCAACTTCGGTACAAACGATTTGAAATAAGCAACAAACGCCTTTTCTTCACTCGTTCCGAAGTTGTCCTCAAATGCAAACCAATCTTCTTTTGACAAGTCGATTTTCCAAGCACTCGGAACGGTCATATCGTTTTGGGAATAACCGACACCGCCATCGTGCATAACAGTATAGTTGCATTTCTTGTCCTTGAACATTTCGTAGATGCGTGTAGGCTTAAACTCGGTTGTACCCTCATAGGTCACTTCGATAGCAGATACAGACGCAGCCACCTTTTCAAGTACGTTTGCGCAAGCGGTGAAAAGAATGTACGGTGCAGGCTTTTCATACTTTGATGTAATTTCGACCTTGACATCGCCCATATAGTTTTCGCTCATTATAAACTCCCTTGTCGATTTTAGGTTCGGGAAGTAACTTTTCAAGGTGTTAAACTTGAGAACACTATATTTGCACAATGCCTTATGAACGATTGCGTAATTCATTT
>JAZOBK010000072.1:0-2206 GCA_045595985.1 Oscillospiraceae bacterium | reverse complement strand
TTTAGATCATCTTGAATCATTGGCATTATTATAGCATATCGGCTCATTCTTGTCAATATTTTTTTAAATTTATGTAACGCTTGCCTTGAAACCTCAAGGCAAGCATTCTTTATGTGAAGATTATTTAATCTCAATCCGCTTCACTTCCGGCTGCTGCTTCTCCTTCTTCGGCAGTGTCAGCGTCAGAATGCCATTTGTATAGACAGCCCCGATCGCATTTTCATCAATGCCCGAAATATCAAAGCTTCTGCAATAGGAGCCGTAGCTACGTTCTCTGCGGATATATTCGCCACTGCTGGTCTTCTCGCTGTTATCGGCTTTATGTGTCGCACAAAGCGTCAGCGTACTGCCATTGATGTCGATCTGAATATCCTCCTTATTGAAACCGGGCAACTCGCATTCCAACACGAATTTGTCGCCCTCATTCTTAATATCCGTGCGGCAGTGACTGACACCCCCGAAACCCTTGAAAAACTCGTTTTCAAATTCACGAAACGGATTCCATAGTTCATTTCTTTCAAATGGAGTCAGTCCAAACATAATAAAACCTCCTGATGATTGATGCTATTAATATTCCCACAAATCGCCATGAAATACACATCAGGAATTGACGATCGTACCGCCATTCGGGTGGAGTACCTGCCCCGTCATGTAGCTTGCATCATCGGAGGCAAGGAACACAAAGCTCGGCGAGATCTCGCATGGCTGACCTGCACGCATCATCGGGACTTTCGGAGTTTTCGTTCCGAATGTTCTGACCTCCTCGGCTGAGAATGACGAAACCGTCAGCGGTGTCCATATCGGACCAGGAGCGACCGCATTCACTCTGATTCCCTTATCTGCCAGCGACAATGCAAGTGACCTCGTCAGAGTAACAATTGCACCTTTGGTTGAGCTGTAGTCGATCAGATCTTTATGTCCCTGATATGCCGTAACGGAGGTGGTGTTGATGATACTGCCTCCCTTTTTCATATACGGCAAAGCATACTGGATCAGGTAGAAAAATGAGAACACATTGTTACGGAACGTGAATTCCAGCTGCTCGTGGGATATATCAAGAATGCTCCGTTCCACGAACTGGACTGCGTGGTTGTTCACTAGAACGTCGAGTTTACCGAAGCATTCTACAGTTTTCTCTACGCACATTTTCGCAAATTCAGGATTTTTCAGATCTCCCTGCATAAGCAGACATTTGCCGCCGAGCTGCTTGATGCGTTCGGCAGTTTCCTTTGCGTCCCGATCTTCATCGTAATAAACGATTGCAACGGACGCTCCCTCTTTTACAAAATCATATGCCACTGCTCTGCCGATACCACTGTCACCTCCGGTGATCAGGGCAACCTTGTTTTCCAGCTTACGGCAGCTGCAATTGCATTCGGCCATAGGTCTGGGATTCATAATATACTCAAATCCGGGATGTCGGTTCTGATGCTGTGGAGGGAAAATCACAGGAAACTCTCTGCATTTCCCATTGTTATTATTTTTATTCATAGGCTGATACCTCCTTATATTTATCATATGCAGCGAAACAGAAAACGGAGTATTGTATCTACTTAGGGGATGATGAATTCTGCATCCTGTAACTATATAATTGCCGTCACCTCACCGATTCCGGCAAGCCGAAATCACCCCACAAGCCAGCTTCTCCCCTGCATTCCCCGATGGCTGTGTGGTAAAATCATCGGGATTTCCATGGATGATGACGGTTTTCTCGATGACCTCCGACAGCAAGAAACGATCCGTCAGGAATACTGAAAACGCATAGCCGTGATTCCCGAACAGCGGCGGCAGATCGCCTGCATGGAATGGATGATCGCAGTCCGTAGGATTATAATGTGCCATTGCACCTGAAAACGGATCGTGCATATCTCCCTCGCACTGACTGCCCTCATGAATATGGAAACCGAACACAGGATGCTGACATATGTCGTGAGCATGCGGCAGACCGCCGATCTCTGCGGCAACGAGCACCCCGTTCCTTGTCTGATAGAACCGCACGGTTCCGTGGATATTTGGATGTGTGGCACTGCCTTTCAGCCCTGCGGATGCATGGGGTTGCCGCATCAGTATGGCAGCATAATTTCGGAAGTTTCTGTCCATTCTATCACCTCTGATTTATGATATGCCTGCTGCTGTAGGTGCGTGAAAAGGCTGCGGTTTTCGCAGCCTTTTCTTCTATTCAGCAATATATTCATTTGTTGGCGGC
>JAZOBK010000071.1:0-2184 GCA_045595985.1 Oscillospiraceae bacterium | reverse complement strand
CTTTGAAAGAATATACAGGAAATTGACATAAAACTTCGTTCCTGTGTTCTTTGAATGTGTGACGAGCTCTGTTACGTCTATTCTCGACGTTATCGAGGTTGAGCACTTGCAATCTTCCGTAAAGTGGCGAAATACGCCTTTACGATAATATGTCTCTTTGTCAATTACTTTATAATTCATTTTCTTCACCCTTACAAACTTCGATTTATGTGCATCTTTTTCTATATTATTTTCACAAATCTTTCGATCAGTTTATTGATCTGCTCTGGTTCATCAGTATTTGAATTATGTCCGGCACCCTTGATCCATTCAATTTTTATACCGGATCTTTTGTGCCACTTTTTATTGTATCTGATACATGATCCTGCATGATCTTTATCTCCGCAAATAAGCAAGGCCGGGCACTTTATCTCATATGGAAGATCCGCTTCTATAGCTTCTGCAAGTATACGATACCCGTGCCCGGCAAGTTTGGCATATCTTTTCTGCGCTCCGTCGTATGTCATCATCATGCTGTGCATCAGCGTTCTGCCGTATTCGGATTCTGACACACCGTTGATGCCCTGCTTCAGAAGCAGTTTCCACGGATAATGCCGATAAACGGGCTCCATTCTTTTCAGAAGCCATAGCTCTGCACCAGTCAGATATTGTCTCTGTAACGGAGCAGAATCAATTGAGATAAAACCACGGAGTTTTTCCGGAAACAGCTGCGAGTACATCTGTCCAGCATACCCGCCCATAGACTGCCCGATTATTACAGGATCATTCAGGCCTTCCAGCTCTATGATTTCATCAAGCCACTTTGCTTTATCCGCAAGGCTGAAATTCATTTGGAACGGATACGAAGATGCGTGACCTGGTGCATCCCAGACAAACATACGGTATTTGCCATCGAAGTATTCGGTCTGCTTCTCAAACAGCCTGTGATCAGCGGTCAGTCCCGGGAGAAAGATCAGGCTCGGTCCATTGCCGACCATGCTGCTGATCCAATAATGTATCGGGCCCTTTTCGGTTCGATATATCTTTTCTATCATACTCATTTTCTTCACCAATTCCCGACAAATGAGAATTTATCTCTTGTCAGCGATCAAAAAAGCTCTGCACGGAGAACCATCAGCGCCGGATAGATTCAACGGCGCTGCGCTTAAGAAATATCTGCCTTCCTCAACCTCAGCCAATCGGATGCCTTCAAGCAATACTACGCCAGCGCCAAGCAAGATTAGATGTACTTCCATCGGCTCATCTTCCGGGCCGACAGTCTGCGATTCATTCCCCAGCAGCAGGATCCCATTGGAGGCAAATACCTTTGCAGCTTCCGAGGAAACCACAGCATTTCCCTTGATCAGAATTCGTTTTGCCGCTTCCAGATCACAATCTCTTGATTTTTCAAGTATCTCCGTTGCGTCATGGCCGGAGACGATCCCGTGATGCTCCGTAACATAAGCCAAGCCAACAAAGGATTCAAGCCCCATGGCATCAATTGGTTTTCCTCCTTTGAGGAAATGAAATGGCGCATCCACGTGAGTGCCATTGTGCGCACACATGCTGAAAGCTGTCAGATTGTACAGGTCGCCTTTTTCCATTGAAGAAAGCACACTTCTTTGTGGCGCTGGATCACCGGGATATACCTGGCAACCGAAAACCTCCTGCGAGATATCGTATATTATCATTGCTTATCTCCTCTCCAAATCCCGATTTGAGCATGCCTTTTCCATGTATTTCGGCTGCTTTTATATTATCATAAGCAGCCGAGTTTTCAGATTACTCTCGTCCCATTTGTCTTACTGTAGCCGAAGCTGTAAACCAGATGAACCGCACTACTAAAGTTCACCGTCTGCATTAATCTATTGAAGTTATCTTATTTCTTTTCAATAGGCGAACCCTCCCTTCTGATGGAATTGATTACACCGGTGTTCACCTATGCTTACTATAATTCGATCAATATTCACCCGCAACTGTGCGAGCTTTCAGCAGCTCCGAAGGTCTGCAAACAAGCTGAATTTCAAGGGTTGGCAGCAATTATGCATAAAATGAATAAAGAGTATACACAGAGCCGTGTATTTTTTCCATTGTATGAACTACCCCGCGTGAGAATACATGAATATTGAATGAATAAGACTGTATAACGCAGTAATTGCAAGGGTTTCAGAAATCTGCCATTTTTTCGGAACTACGCCTGTTGAT
>JAZOBK010000070.1:0-4421 GCA_045595985.1 Oscillospiraceae bacterium | reverse complement strand
TCTGTGTATTTTGCACGCCGCAAGGAGTTGAAAACCTATGTCGAACAATCCCAATCATCACCTGCTTACAAACGAAACAGACACCGATATGCTTACCGGTGCATTGAACAAAGCGTCCCTTGCCAATGTCGTGGAGCAAATGACTGCCAACAACCAAGCACACGCCTTCATTCTGCTCGACCTTGACGGTTTCAGAAAACTCAACAGCAAGCTCGGTCATGATTCCGGTAACCAGCTGCTTGTCAATGTGGTAACATCACTCCGCAGTGGCCTACGCAAAAATGATGTGATCGGACGTATTGGAGGAGATGAGTTCTTCATCTGTATTTCCAATGTTACCGACCTCAGTGCGATCACTCAGATCGCAAAGCATATCTGTATGCTTGCAAGGCATTCCTTACCCAACGGCGTTTTTACTTCAGCAAGTCTTGGCATTGCCCGCAGCCCGAAGGACGGCACTTCCTTCAGTGAGCTTTACGATAAGGCACATTCTGCTATGCGTTCCGCCAAAAAAATCGGCGGCAATTGCTATGTGGTTTACAACGATCCGTCGGAAAATAAGCATTCCACCCCCAGAAACGATACGGAAATTTCCGACAGAACCGCCCGTTCCTACGAGTCCAGCGGACTTCTTACATATGATTGTGCAAGCGGTGTATTCTCCCTTACAAATAATGACAGCTCCACGGAAATTTCTCCGCTCTGGGAGATCATGGCGGAAAAGCACCTCGCCGACAATGAAACGCTCGAACGTTTTCACTGGAATTTTGACCAGATACGAAGTTCCCATAAACCAAGGGTGTATTTCACTGAATACCTGCTCAACGATGGACAGCAGTCACCACGCTGGTATCGTGTGGGATTTATCTACCCGATCGTAGGCAAAACCATCAGTATCACATTCACTGACATTCACGAGGAGATCTCCGCCAAGCATTCCCTCGAACGAATGGCGGAATACGATGAACTCACAGGTCTGACCAACCGCAGTATGTTCTGCCGCATGGCAGAAGCCGAACTGAAGGCAAATCCGGAAACTGCACAATCCTGCGGGTATGCAATGGTCTACTTTGATATTATCCGCTTCAAGGCCATCAATGATATGTTTGGTATGGCAGAGGGCGACCGTCTGCTCATCTTCATTGCAGATACCATTTCCCAGCTGCTCGGCAGCGGGGATGTTGGCTGCAGAGTGGGTTCTGACCGCTATGTGGTTTTCATGAAAATCACCGAGAAACAGCCGGAGGATTTCATAGAACAGCTGCTCGGGAACATTGCACAGTACGACCTGCCCGTTGAGATCACTTTCAATGCCGGCATCTATATCATTGATAATCTGAATGTATCAGCGGATGCCATGCTTGACCGTGCCGTTCTTGCACAGGCATCCATTAAGGGCAGCTATACCAGCCGCTATTGTTACTACGATGAATCTCTGCGTAATGATATGCTGACCGAGCAGGAAATTGTCGGCATGATGGCAATTGCACTTACGGATGAACATTTTGTGGTGCATTATCAGCCGCAGTACAACCACTCCACAGGTATGCTTACCAGTGCGGAGGCACTCGTTCGCTGGATCCATCCGGAGCGAGGTCTGATCAGTCCCGGACTGTTTATTCCGATTTTTGAACGCAACGGCTTTGTTACAAAGCTCGACCTCTATGTGTTCGAACACGTCTGCCGTTTTCTCCGAAAATGTATGGATAAGAAGCTTCCTATGATCCCGATCTCCGTCAACTTCTCACGGCATGATATTTTTCAGCCGGATTTTGTGGAACGCCTTGAGCAGATTCGTGAAAAATATGACGTTCCCGTCAAATATCTGCGGCTTGAGATCACCGAATCCGCCATTATGGGCGGCAGCCAGCATACGAACACCATTATCCACAAGCTGCACGAACACGGCTACGTCATAGAAATGGATGATTTCGGCAGCGGCTATTCCTCACTGAATGTTCTCAAGGATATTGAGCTTGACATCATCAAGCTGGATATGAAATTCCTTGAGGGAAAGACCGACAGCAACCGCGGCGGAACCATTCTGAGTTCCATTATCCGTATGGCAAAGTGGCTGCGTCTTCCTGTCATTGCAGAGGGCGTGGAAACCATAGAACAGGCGGATTTCCTGCGGAGCATCGGCTGCGACTGCGTGCAGGGATTCCTCTATTCCAGACCACTTCCGGAGGGAAATTATGAAACCCTTATCAGCGGCAGCAGCGTGGGTTCCCTCGTTCCGCAGATGGAACTGATTGAAGTGATGAATGCCTGCGATTTCTGGAATCCGAATTCACAGGAAACCCTCATTTTCAGCAATTACGTCGGCGGTGCTGCGATCTTCGATTATCATGACGGAAAGATCGAAATTCTGCGTGTCAACAAAAAATACCTCCAGGAACTGGGGATGAATCTCTCCGAAAAAGAGATCATCGACGGCGATCCGATGCAGTTCTTTGATGAAGAAAATATCAAAATCTATTTCGATATGCTTGACCGTGCCATCGCCACCGGTGATGAACAGGAATGCGATACCTGGCGTAATATTTCCTCGTCCTGCTGCGGCGATGAAAGAATCTGCATCCGCAGTACCGTACGCATGATCGGTCAGAGTGACGGCAGTATCCTGTTCTATGCAATGATCCGTAATGTGACTGCCGAAAAGCATCATTTTGCTGAAATTCTCGACAGTGAACGCCGTTTCAAAATGGCAAGCGAACAGGTTAATATCTACTACTGGGAATACACCATCGCCACAAAGGAAATGCGTCCCTGCTTCCGCTGTATGCGTGATCTGGGATTGCCTCCGCTGCTGACAAACTATCCCGAGCCTGCCATTGAAAGAGGCATTTTCCCGCCCGAGGTTGCGGATATGTACCGCGACTGGCACAGACAGGTTGCCGAGGGTGTTCCGCATCTGGAAGCGGTTATTCCGCTCACACCCGACAGAATTCCGTTCCGTGTGAGATACACCACGGAATTCGACGAGAACGGCAGACCTATCAAGGCATATGGTTCGGCTGCACTGATCGTGTGATACCAAGATCCCTTATAGCTGCGGCTATAAGGGATTTATCTTGAATTTGGGAAATCCGGAATTTCCGGTAATACTATTTCTATCAACTACTACGAAAGGCATTTCTATGAAAAATAAGAATAATGAACTGCTTCACATACTGCTGGATTTCGGAGAAGCCATGCTCCGTTCGGGTGCGGAGGTATATCGTGTGGAAAACACAATGACGCATCTGGCAAAGGCTTATGGGGCAACGGAAATCAGCATTTTCGTCATCACCTCCAGCATTGTCGCAACCATAAAACTGCCGAACGGCTACGAAAGCACCCAGTCACGACGCATTCGCAATGCATCGAGCACAAATCTCGGCACACTTGAAAAGCTCAATGCATTGAGCCGAAAAAGCTGTGAATCACCAATTCCGCTGCAAAGTCTGCATGAGGAGCTTGAAAAGGCAAAAAGCGGCGTACGTTTGCCGATGTTTCTGGCAGGCAGTATTCTGGCTGCCGCAAGTATGTGCATTTTCTTCGGAGGAACTGGATGGGACGCTGCGGCTGCATCCGTTTTTGCACTCGTCATTTGCCTGATGCAGAAAAAACTGGCTCCGCTGTGCCCCAACAACATCGTATTCAACCTCCTGTGCTCATTTCTTGTCGGAATTGCCATTTGCGGTACGGCAAGGCTGATCCCGATCCTGCACACGGACAAGATCATCATCGGCGATATTATGCTGCTGATTCCCGGTTTTGTCATGACCAATTCCCTGCGTGATATGCTCGTGGGCGACACCATTTCGGGCGTTATGCGGTTCACGGAAAGCCTGCTCTGGGCGGTAGGACTTGCAAGCGGATTCATGCTTGCCATCTGGATGATAGGAGGATGAGCCATGCATATTCAGATTCTGACGGCACTGCTGGGTTCGCTGGGATTCTCCATTCTGTTCGGTCTGCGTCCACGCTATCTCCTTCCCGCTTCCCTTGGGGGCGGCATCTGCTGGGCGTTTTATCAGCTCTGTCTGCAATTTGGAATCAGCGTCTTTGTTACCTGCCTGATCGCATCCGCATTTTCGGCACTCTACAGCGAAATTCTTGCAAGAATCATGAAAGCTCCCGCACCGCTGTTTTTCATCCCAACGGTCATTCCTCTGATTCCCGGAAGTATGCTCTACTACACGATGAGCAATGCGGTACAGGGGAATCTGGACGTTGCCGCACAGTCCGGTATACAGACGCTCCAGACGGCCCTTGCCATTGCCGCAGGCGTCAGCCTTGTCTGGTCGTTGTTCTTTATGGCGGATCGGGTGGAGGAATGTCATAAGAAAAATAGAAAATAAATTTGAAAGCTTGTAGAAAAAGTCCTTTTTTTAGAGATAGGCATCCTGTCATTGCCCCCACCCCAACCCCTCCCC
>JAZOBK010000069.1:0-9622 GCA_045595985.1 Oscillospiraceae bacterium | reverse complement strand
CCAAGAACAATGTACCGCATCTCTGGCAGTATTGCAACGGCGGTTATCACGGTGATAACTCCATCCACGCACATCTGTACAATTTCTGCCGATTTGCATTCAAGGCAACAAAGTAAGAACTGACGACATACCAATTACATTCATAATGAAAAATGGGATTTCCCGAAATCACTTCGGGAAATCCCATTTCATTTATTATGCTCATCCTCTGATTCTCTATAGGTATAGGGATCAAATCTGACGAGCACACTCATCCTTTACTGATGGGAAGCACCTCTATCAGCTTAACGAGATACTTCAGAATGCTAAGTGAATCCGCAGGTGTAGGCTTGCCGTCCAGATCGACATCGGCATTTCCCCTGCCTTCCGCTGTCAGTTCCGAACCGCCCAGAAGATTCCTGTTCAGAACGATTACATCCAGAATATCAACAGTTCCGTCGCAATTCACATCACCGTAAGCAGCTTCATCCTCCGCAGGCTCCGTAGTCGGCTGCGTATCCGGTTCGGAGCCGGTGTTTTCGTATTCATACACAACTTCAATCTTTGTGTATTCCACAGAAATAATATCCTCGGCGTCGTTCTCCATCTTTTCAGAAGCCTCCCACCACTGCTGCAATTCGATCTTGCCGTCCGCAATGACAGCCTCCACGGGAACATCGTCATTCATGAGCGTTCCATCAAATTCAATGGACGCAGTCGAGCCATTGCCAAGAGCGAGCGTATAGCCCTTGGACGTCCAGAATCCCGTGCCATCTGCCGTTTCCGCATTCATACATACTGCACAGCCGGCAGTAGCCCATCCCGAACCGGCACTGGAAGTCACATTTCCTGTGATGTCGATTCTTACCAGATGCTCGGGATCCGTGATCGGCACTTCTATAAAGCCGTTTCCATTGATCATGTCTTCTGCATTCTCAAAGGTTTCAATTTTTTGTGTAATCTTATCCGGATCATACAGTTCCAGATCTGCAAAATCGGACGCATCATCCGTGATGACAACCATTGCAGCGGAATATGCCGGCAGTGTGACATTCACAACATTGTCCTCTACATTTTCCACGATGTCAATCAGGCGAATGTCCGCAGAATCGCCGTATACTGCATAAACTGCTGCCGCCTCATAGGTGGTATCCGCATTATTCAGGGAAATCACTGCATTTTCAGGATTCTCCAGATCCTTATTGGTGATCATCGCCGTCACGGTTCCCTGATCCTTCCCCTGAATAGAAGCATAGGCACTTGACAAGGAAACGTCATCGGTTTTGGTCGGAACAAGCGAATCACCGAAGGCACTGCCGTTCCCATCATAGTTGGTGTAAAGATTGATAGCGGAGAACTGGTAGGAGTTGCCGCCCCAGATGCTTGCCATATACACGCCTGCATCCGCAAAACAGCCGAGTGCCTCAGCATGAGCGATGGTGCCGCTTACATCATTGCCGCCGAAATTGTATTCGGTGATGGCGAGTTTTGTGCCGGGGTAATACTTGTCGATGGATGCCTGTACATTCGGGAGAATCGGAAGATTTTCCTTGCCCCACTGACCGATCCAGCTGTCTTCAATGTAGCCTTTCTCATAAAGCGAACGTACGGACTGGAGTCTTGCTTTGATGCAATCCGTATGGGAGCTGTCAGTACATTCTGTAACACGGCACTGACCTCTGGCTTCGGAATAATAGTGAATGTCCAGTGCATCCAGCAGACGAACGCCGGCTTCTTCGGATGCCTTGTTCATCTGATCAAGATAGCAGTCAAGATACCAGTGGTAGTTGTTCTCGGACTTGATGGTTTCCCATTCGTTGCTCTTGTCATCATCGGCAAGAGAAACATATGCCATGTAGCCGAACAGGGACGGACCGAACACATCTGCCTTGGGATCAAGCTTCTTGATCGCTGTTGCCATTTCAATGGACTTTTCGCTCAATTCCTTGATGGTTATCTGATCCGGATGGATACGGCTGTGCGTATGATGCCAGAGTGCCGGTTCATTGTCAAGGCTGTAGCCCTGAATACCGGTTGCTGTTGTGGAATCGCCAAACTTGTTGATGATATAGTTGACATATTCATCCATGTACACTTTGCCGTCCGTAAGATCGGGCGTATCGGCAAATTCTCCGTCCTTTGTCAGAACCACTTCATTCCAGCGTGCGGACGGTGCAGCTTCCTCCTCCGAAACCGGACCATCCTTATCCGCCGCAACATAGCCTGCCATCTGCAATGTGGTGAGCTTATAAGGAATATTGTAGGTTTCCGCTTCCTTGGAAAGCACCTGCACACAGTCAGCCGGCTCATCGGAATTAGACAAATTGTTGTCAGAGCTGTATTTCCAGTCCGAGCCCGCATTGGATGCGTTATTTTCCCAGTTGTAGGCTGTCATTCTGTTGCCGCCCTGACGGACAGCACCCGCTGTCACCTTGCTGTAATTCTCCTGATTGGCATACTGATTGATGCCATAGATATAGGGACTGATCTCCTTGGTTTCAGCTCCAAGGTCAATGTTGATGTTCATCGTATCATCTCCTGCTGCATATACAGCGTTAAAGGGTGCAGTCAATGCAGCAGCCATGACCATTGCGGCTGCAAGAACGGGTTTGCATCTTTTCATAAAAACTCCTCCTCTGATCATGATTCCGTATCGTCAGCGTCTTCCCAGAATGAAGCCTGCGGAACAGGCTCGGACGCCTCCGCCGACTCGCTTCGAAAAGGGCCGTGTGTATAAGTATCCACATACAGGTCATGGAACTTAATGTAGTTTGTGATAGATTTCGCCAGCACCAGCAGACAGGTCAGCGGCGAATTATGGGCATATCCGTAAATAATGGAAGGGGTGTCCGTGATCTCCGCAGAAACTCGCCATACAAACCCCAGCCTGTCAAGATTGTCCATCACCTTCTTCACACGCTTTTCCGGCAGGCCGATCTGTCGTGAAATATACTCCAGCGACTGCATTCTGTTGCGGTACCCGCTTCCAAGATAGTGAATGATGGTAATTGCATCCTTGTCAGCAAGCGTCTGAAACAGGCGAACCATGCCGTCCGTTGCCTGTGTATAGCTGTCCACGCCATTCTCGGGGATCTTCAGAAAACAAAAATACTTCAAATCGTCATTGAGCCTTGCAATCACGTTTTCGTAATCCGTTTTCAGCTCTGCGTAGGTTTCCAATTCCAGATTTTCGGGGTATCTGGGAGCGGATAGTTTGTATTCATTGTATGCGGACGCAGCTGCATAAAACAGCTGCATGATCACATCCGCACGCTCCTCGGGCGGCGTGTGTCTGATCCTGTCTGTAATCATCTGCTCCAGATCCGCTGCATCACGATCCTCTGCCAGACCAAAGAGTACATCAATCGAAACGCCAAGAATACCGGAAATTTTCGGTAAAAATTCCGTATCCGGCAAGCTGCCGTTCTCCCATTTGGAAACCGCCTGCGGTGTGACATTGAGTCTGGCGGCAAGCTGTCCCTGCGTCATGCCGCAGCGTTTTCTGAATTTCGTCAGGTTTTTGCTGAATTGAGAACCCATGATTTCCCCCTTTCCATTTATAACTGTCATTGCATTCTGCCAATAAGAAACTCCGGATTTTCTCATTACAACCATTATACCACAATTTTACGTTGATTGCAAACAATGTTGTTTTTCAAAAACAAACTTACGGTTGATATATCAATCAGCAGTTGGCTTTAAGGTCGGATGACAGTTTTCATCCTGTACCGAATGCAATCATAAAGTATAGTTGGGGTGCAGTTAGATACGGAATTTTCATTGACGAATAATTTTTAACGACAACTAATTTGACATTTTTAGAATTTGGTAATTTTTACTGTCTTTTCATATTTTTTACCATTATCTTGTTGCATTCCTACAAAATTTTTGATGAATGCTTTATAAAACTTGCATTATTTTTCCATGTATGCTATAATATATATGCATTTTATGCAATATATAAATATTTTCAGGAGGTATCATCAATGACAAAAAAATTAACATTCTTTGCCGGTATGCTATCGGCACTCACGCTCTCAATGTGTGCAGTCATGGCACCAGTGTCATTCGACAGCACTGCACAGTTGACCGCACAGGCGGCTTCTACAGTCATTGCGATTGACGAGGCTCATTTTCCAGACTCCATATTCAGATCCTATATCCTTGAAAACATTGATCTCAATGGCGATGGAAGACTTTCAATCAATGAATGTGCATATACCCTTAGTATTGATGTGGGCTTTTCGTCAATCGAATCCTTGAAGGGCATTGAGTATTTTACAAACCTGCAAACACTTGATTGCAGCAAAACAAAGCTGACTTCTCTTGACGTCAGCAATAATCCTGAGCTGATAAAACTGGATTGTTCATCTAACAATCTGACTGCATTAGACCTCAGCAAAAATACCGAACTGGAGAATTTAAATTGTGGCGTCAATCCTTTGGCAGAATTGGATCTATCCAATAACAATGCTTTAACAGAGCTTCAATGTCCTTACAATGGGCTGAAAAGTCTGGATCTCAGCTCTAATCCCAATCTGGTGTCCATAATATGTATGGAGAATTATGATTTGACTGATTTGGATTTTAGTCATAATCCCAAATTGACATACATAAATGTCGATTATTGTTTCCTTGAAAACTTGGATATTAGCAAAAATACCAATTTACAATATTTAAGTTGCCATGATAATGAATTGAACGAGCTGGATCTCAGTAAGAATACAGAGTTGACTGCACTGAATTGCGAAGGGAACAATTTATCCGTTCTGGATCTTAGCAATAACAAAAAGATAACCTCTTTAACATATGGCAAAAATATCGTTATCAAAAATCAGCCCACCGACGCATCCGCTGAATACGGCAAGGCAGTTTCCACAAAGGTCGATGCAGTTGGCGAGGGTCTGAAGTATCAGTGGTATGTAAAGAATCCCGGTCAGAAATCTTTTGTAAAATCCTCTGTCAAAACCGCTACCTATTCTTATGTAATGACACCTGCCAAGGACGGCAGACAGGTATACTGCATCATCACTGACGCAAACGGTAATAAAGTTCGAACCAATACCGTAACACTGACAATGATCAAGCCTGCGATCATTCAGCAGCCACAAGATGTTACCGTCAACAAGGGCGAAGTTGCAACAGTAACTGTTGAGGCGATCGGTGACGGTCTGACTTATCGCTGGTTCTATAAGAATAAGAATATGTCCTCATTCCTTGAAACATCCAGCTTCAAGACAAAGACATACAGTGTAATCATGAATGAAGCTCGTGCAGACCGCCAGATCTTTTGCATTATTACTGACAAATACGGCAATTCTGTCATGAGCGATGTTGTTACCCTGAATATGAACTGATTACGATCCGAATTGAGATCCGGCAGGTTCATAAGAGAATAATTTGAAAAAAGTAAATCTCCTGTGGTATTTCAATTTATCACAGGAGATTTTTTATTGAGCCGAATGAGAAGTATTATTGTTTTATCCTGATTCCATAAGTCCCAATCGTCTATCGGGATTTGAAGAATTAGTATCACAAAATGCAAATATTACAATTGCAGTGCTTCCTCCACTTCTCTGCGATACGGAATGGACTGCACCGCACCTGCTCTGGTAACCGCAATGGACGAAGCCTTGGCACTCATTCTCAGAATATCGGGCATTGCCATACCGTCGATCAGACCTGCAAGGAAATATCCCGTAAAGGTATCGCCCGCTGCAGTCGTATCCACAGCCTGCACCTTGAAGATCGGCTGTTCATAACGCTCGTCCTTATGAGCATATACTGCACCGTCCTTTCCGAGAGTCAGGACGATCCTTGCCTCGGGATACAGTGTCTGCAGTCTGTCGAGGATTGCATCCGGCTGCGTTTCGCCGGTGATCTGTCCACCCTCGATCTCATTGAGCAGGAAAATACTGATCTTGGATAGATCGCACGCATTCAGCTTTTCATCAAATGGTGACGGATTCAATGCGATCTGCATCCCCTTTTCGTATGCCCTGTCAATGATATAGGGCAGGAGATTCACTTCATTCTGCAAAAGCAGGATATCGTCCTTCTCAAAATGGGACAGCACTTCATCCACGAATTCTTCCGTCAGGCACTGATTTGCACCGCCGTAAAGAAGAATACAATTCTGGGCATTCTTATCCACCTGAATAATGGTATGTCCTGTCTTTTCGGGAATTACACGAATAAAATCGGAATTAACGCCATATTCCCTACAGGCTTCCAGAAACATCCCGCCATCATCCCCGATCATGCCGCAATGACAGACCTGTGCACCTGCCTTCGCTGCCGCCATGGACTGGTTGATACCCTTGCCGCCGAGAAAGATGTTCATACTGCCCGTGGTCAGTGTTTCGCCGGGCTGCACAATGTGGTCAACACTGTACACATGATCAATATTCATTGATCCAATCGTTAAAACTTTCATTATTGTTCCTCCAAAGAAAAATGCCCTGCCCTCAAACAGGACGGGGCATTTCGTTGCTTTTGATGTTCCTGCACGATTGCAGTATCAGTGGCTATTCAAGCTGAGTCACGATTATTTGCGGCAGCAGCTTCCTTCCGGACACTCGCAATTATCATCGCAGCAGCAAGCATCGGTATCATCAGTCTGACCGGTATTCCCTGCATTTTCTGCAGTGATCAGCGTTACCTCTACGGGAATGGACTTCTTGACTGTTTGACCATTGATGAGCTGAATGGCTGTTTCCACCGCAGTCGAACCGATCAGATCGGGCTGCTGTGCGATGGTGGCACCCATTTTTCCATCCTTGATAGATGCGATGGCGTCATCCGTTGCGTCAAAGCCAACTACAAGAATATTCTTGCGGGATGCGGCGATCGCTTCCATTGCACCAAGTGCCATTTCATCATTGGCTGCGAAAACTGCCTTGATGTCGCCGTTTGCCTGAAGCATATTCTCCATAACCGTCATACCCTTGGTTCTGTCAAAATCAGCGGGCTGGCTTGCTACGACTTCCAGCTTTTCATCTGCAATATTGTGGAAACCCTTGCCTCTGTCGATTGCTGCGGACGCACCGCTGGTACCCTGCAGTTCAGCAACCTTTGCACCTTCACCGACCATATCCACAATGTACTGTGTGGCAAGCTCCGCTCCGAGCACATTGTCGGATGCGATCTGACAGTCGATCTCTACGCCGTTTACCACACGATCGGCAGAAATAACCTTCACGCCCTTGTTGACAGCATCCTGCACCACGGAGGAAACCGTATCGGAATCAACAGGGTTAACGATCAGAACACTGACATTCTTTGCGATCAAGTCCTCGATGTCGCTGACCTGCTTTGCTGAGTCATCACCGGCATCTACAACGACAAGCTGCACGCCGTTCTGATCCGCTGCTGCCTTGGCACCCTCTACGAGAGTTACAAAGAACGGGTTATTCTGTGTGGATACGGAAAGACCAATGGAACCGTTGCCCTTGTAATCCGATGCGGCACCGTTATCCTCACCGTCGATGGTGATCAGTGCACAGCCGGAGGAAACGACGAGTGTTGCGGCACTGACAAAGAGTGCAAGTAATTTTTTAATGGATCTCATGGAATTACCTCCTGTGTTGATATGTAATCATCTTATCTCTTACGGTCGGACAGTACGGCAACAAGAATTACCACTGCCTTGATAACATCCTGATAGTATGTGGAAACCTCCAACAGGTTCATACCATTGTTCAGCACTGCGATGATCAGAACGCCTGCGATCGTACCGGTAATTTTACCGCGGCCGCCGCTCATGGATGTACCGCCAAGTGCCACAGCTGCAATCGCATCCAGTTCATAACCGTCACCCAGTGTGGGCTGTGCGGAGTCCAAACGGGAGATCAGGATCAGACCTGTGAGGGCTGCCATAAAGCCGGAGATCGCATATACGATGATCTTAGTCAGTGTAATGTTAACACCGACCAGCTTTGCACACTTTGCGTTGCTTCCGGTTGCATAGACCTTGCGTCCGAAGGTGGTCTTGTTCAGTACAAAATAGAATACGATTAAAGCAAAGATCAGAAGGATTGCAGGAATCGGAACATTACAGAAATTACCCTTTCCGACAAGCTTGAATGCGAACTGGTTGCCGCTGTCAGCGATGGACTTCGCAATGTTGGAGATCGGCTTGCCGTCTGTGAGAATCAGTGCCAGACCTCTGTAAGCGGTCATGGTGATCAGAGTTGCGATGAACGGCTGAAGTCTGCCCTTAGTGACCAGCAGGCCGCTGACAACACCGAGGAATGTACCTGCAACCAGTGCAATGATCATGGCGAGAATCGCAGGAACTCCCTGCATGATAAGCTTAGCACAGATAACCGCACTCAATGCCAACGTGGAGCCTACGGACAGGTCAATACCATCGGAAAGGATGACGCACGTCATACCGAATGCGATCAGACCGTTAAAGGTTGCCTGTCGCAGCAGGTTCAGGAAATTTCCGGCAGTACGGAATTCCGGACTGATGACGCTGATGACAACAACCAGAAAGATAAGTGCGATGAACGCACCATATTCACCTAAATATGAAGTCCAGCTCTTTTTATTGAGCGTTTTTGCTGCTGTGTTTCCCATTACAAAGTACCTCCTGTAGCTAATGTCATGACCTTTTCCTGATCTGCCTCTGCGGCATCAATAATACCGGTCACCTTTCCTTCATGAACAACCATGATCCTGTCGCTCATGCCCAGCACCTCGGGAAGCTCCGAGGATACCATGATGATCGCAACGCCCTTGGCTGCCAGATCGTTGATCACACTGTAAATTTCCTTCTTTGCGCCAATATCCACACCTCGTGTCGGCTCGTCGAGAATCAGTACCTTCGGATCGGTATACACCCACTTGGCGATGACCACCTTCTGCTGATTGCCGCCGGAAAGGTTTGTGCATTCGTGATGCGGTCCGAAGCATTTGATACGGAATTCCTCAATACCCTTCTTGACAAGCTCCTTGCCCTTTGCCTTGGAAAGTATGGATTTACTGGAAACCTTGCCAAGATTTGCAAGCTCAATATTCTCTGCAATGCTTTTTTCGAGCAGCAGACCTTCGGTTTTTCTGTCCTCGGTGATAAAGCCAATGCCGGCATTGATGGCATCTCTTGCACATTTGATGTTCATCGCTTCGCCATTTATCAGTACTCTGCCGCTGTCATAGGGCAGATTGCCGAAAATGGCGTGCATGATCTCTGTACGTCCTGCACCCATCAGACCGGATACACCCAGCACCTCGCCTGCATGGACACGGAAATTGACATTCTGGAACGTCTTTCCCTTGCAAAGATTCTCCACGCAGAGCACCTCATCGCCGATCTTTACGCCCTCACGCTTTGGATAGCGTTCGCCGATCTCACGTCCGATCATCATACGGACAATATCATCCATATTGATGTCCTTGATATTTTCCGTACCGACATAGGTACCGTCACGCAGAATGGTGATCCTGTCGCAAAGCTCAAAGATCTCCTCCATTCTGTGGGAGATATACACGATGGATACACCCTTTTCACGCAGGCTCTTGATGAGCTTGAACAGGCCTTCGGTTTCACTCTGCGTCAGTGCAGCGGTCGGCTCGTCCATGATCAGCACCTTGGCATCCGCCATGAGGGCCTTACAGATCTCCACCATTTGCTGCTGGC
>JAZOBK010000068.1:0-7014 GCA_045595985.1 Oscillospiraceae bacterium | reverse complement strand
TACGGAGTGGCACACGTTACCGTGCCAAGAGGTTATTTCTTCGGAAATAACAAACTGAGGTGGTACCACGAACGCAATCGTACTCTTCATTTTTCCGAGGGCGATTTCTTGTTTTAAGGATGGTTTTTATAGATGCTTTCCTGTACTTTCTCAGATTCTCTTATCTATGAAATTTAACCATACGTTAAATAACAATTTAAATGGAGGAGCAAAAACAATGACTTTATTTGAAGAACTGCAAAGACGAGGACTGCTGGCACAGCTGACAGACGAGGATGAGATCAAGGAACTGATCAACGAGGGTAAGGCAACATTCTACATCGGCTTCGATCCGACAGCCGACAGTCTGCACGTTGGTCACTTTATGGCAATGTGCCTGATGAAGCGTCTGCAAATGGCGGGCAACAAGCCCATCGTACTGATCGGCGGCGGCACGGCTATGATCGGAGATCCCTCCGGTAAGACGGATATGCGTAAAATGATGACACCTGAAACCATTCAGCACAATGTGGAATGCTTCAAAAAGCAGATGAGCCGTTTCATTGATTTTGCAGATGATAAGGCAATTATCGTTAATAACGCCGACTGGCTGCTGAATCTCAATTATGTGGAACTGCTGCGTGATGTAGGTGCACATTTCAGCGTCAATAGAATGCTCTCCCATGAATGCTACAAGCAGAGAATGGAGAGAGGTCTGACTTTCCTTGAATTCAACTATATGATCATGCAAAGCTATGATTTCCTCGAACTTTTCCAGAAGTACGGCTGTAATATGCAGTTCGGCGGCGATGATCAGTGGGCTAATATGCTTGGCGGAACGGAACTGATTCGCAGAAAGCTTGGCAAGGATGCATACGCTATGACAATTACATTGCTGCTCAATTCCGAAGGAAAGAAGATGGGCAAGACCGAAAAGGGTGCAGTATGGCTTGATCCCGAGAAGACAACACCCTACGATTTCTTCCAGTACTGGAGAAATGTGGCGGATGCCGATGTTATCAAGTGCCTCAAAATGCTGACGTTTGTTCCGATTGAAGAAATTGAGGAAATGGAAAAGACCATGGAAGGTGCTGCGTTCAATAAGGCAAAGGAGATCCTTGCATACGAACTGACTGCATTGGTTCATGGTGAAGAAGAAGCAAAGCGTGCACTGGAAGCTGCCAAGGCTGTGTTCGCAGGCAGCGGAAATTCCGAAAATATGCCTACAACCGAACTGCAAGCAGAACAGCTGACTGATGGTGCGATGAACATTCTCGATATGATGTTGGCTGCAAAGCTGATTCCGACAAAATCCGAAGGCAGAAGACTGGTGCAGCAGGGCGGTGTCAGTGTAAATAACGAGAAGGTGACGGATCCCAACGCCATGATCAAGGTTGATGGCGAAGTAATCATCAAGAAGGGCAAAAAAGTATTCCATAAGATAGTGCTCGGCTAAATTTTCAACCGGACTTGCTTTGGGTTTAGAAGCAAGTCCGGTTTTTATCGTATTATGGGCTTGAAATATGCATTTAAATATGATATAATACAGTTACTGATATAAAAAATTGTTTAAGGAGTAAATATGAAAATACATAGTTATTTACTGATTCCACTGATTTGTACGTCCTTGCTTTGTTCTGCCTGTCAGACACCGGAAAACACAGATGACAGCTCCGTTCCTACTACGGAACATACAAATACAGTTATTTCTGCACCGACGGATAAAGAATATATTTTCACAAGCAATGCCCCTGTATTTTCATTGGATGGAAGTTTTTATAACGGTGATATTTCTGTGGAACTGAAAACAGAAAAAACAGCGGAAATCTATTATACAGAGGATGGAAGCGAGCCTGACAAATCCGACGTGCTTTACACTGCACCGATCATTTATGAAGCTGACAACACGGATCATCCCAAAGCACACACCATCAAAGCCAAGGCATACTATGCCGACGGTACTGAATCAGATGTGTCCGTGCACACTTATTTTACAGCTCTTGGGGTGAGTGAACGTTTTTCCGAATATGTATTCTCCATCAGCGGTGATCCGTCCATATTGACTGAAAAACCGGATGGTATCTTCTACAAGGATAATTATAAGCAGCGTGGGCGAGAAAGCGAACGTGAGGTGTACCTGTCTGCTTGGGATACCACCGGAAAACAGATACTTGGTCAATACTGCGGTGTGCGTATCTACGGAGGAAGTTCCCGTGAAAGCAGTATCAAATCCATGAAACTCTTTGCCCGAAAAAGCTATGCGTCGGGACTTGGTGCATTTCACACGGATCTGTTCCAAACGCCCTTGGCAGATAATTCGGGATCTGTAATTGATGAGTATGACAAGCTGGTCATCAGAAACGGCGGTAACGATTTTCAGTTTGCATTCATCCGTGATGAGCTTTGCCAGATGCTTGCAATTCAGGCAGGTTTCGCTGATTATGAAGCGGTAGTCCCGGCGGTATGCTACCTCAACGGAGAATACTACGGCTTATTCTGGCTGCATGAATCCTACTGCGATGATTATTTCAAGGACAAGTATCCAAATGAAACAGATCTTGGCAAGTTCATTGTATGCGAAGGTACGGATACAGAAAAGGATGTGGATGAGGAAGATTCTGAATCCGTTCATGCGATTGCATTCAATGAAATGTACGCTGAGTATTCTGATGCTGAGCTGACGAATGACAGCGTATACACACAGCTTTGTAGCTTGATGGATGTTGAGAATTATCTGGATTATTTTGCGTTCAACATCTACATCAACAACAGGGACTGGCCCCAGAATAATTTCCGCTGCTATCGTTATGCTCCCGCAGAAGAAGAAACTGCAGGTGAGGGCGTGTATGATGGAAGATGGCGTTTTCTGCTGCATGACATGGATTATTCCATGGGAATGTACGAGCAGCCCGAACTGCAGGCGGATTACAATAACCTTGCACACATTCTCAAAGAAGGGGACGAGCGTTATTCTCCCTTGTTTGCGGCACTCATGGAACGTGAGGATTGCCGAACATATTTCAGTGATAAAATCCACGAGCTTGCCAATGGTGCACTGGATGGTGAAAATATCTCAGATGTCTGCTCAAAACTCAATGGATCACGGTATTCAGAACAGATGATGTTTTACAAGCATCTGGATAATCTCCGTAATCAAGGCGACCAAAGTATTTGGACGTATTCCGGACATCTCAGCGGTCAGCTTGGTATCATCCGCTCATTTGCCGAAAAACGTGAAAAATATATGCTGCAGTTTCTGGAGGAATGTCTGCAAGAATATAATGAATAGATTTTGCGATTTGTTCTTTCGTCCTGTACACAGTTGTGTGCAGGGCGTTTCATTATATTTTTGAGAAAACACATTCAGAAAATCCACCATTCAAAAGAAAACAACTCCATTATTGAACATTAACATTATTATCATGGATTGATAAAAATATTGACATTCTAAAACAAATATTGTATAATAATCATATGATGTATGTATTGCTTTATTGTGATCATACAGCCAGATAAAAAGGGGGAATGATTATGAAATTTCTTGGTCTGAAAAGGGCGGTGGCTATGGTTGCCTCTGCTTGTATGGTGTTTCAATTTGTTTGCAGTGATAGGACATTTTACACGGAAACTGCAGATGCCATCACGAATTTCAATAATGCGTCAGTTGCGAGTCAGGGCAGTAAGAAAACGGATGCAGTAATTCGTGGCGGCAGTGCACAGGTTGTGTATGACAGCACTCTCAAATCCGATGTTCTCAGTCTTGATGGTGATGCATTCGGTGCAGGATGGCTTCAGCTTCCATCGCTGTTTGAAGACGGTGTGTCCGATGGTTTTTCTCTTTCCATGCAATTCCAATTAGAGGATGATGCCGAGAACTACACCAGACTCTTTCAGCTTTCCAGCATTCCGTTCGGTACCGGAAATGCTCCGAGCTATTCATCTCCGGATATTTCTGTTGACCTGAATAACATGGAAAGTTATCGTGGCAGTATTTTTGTTGGGAAGACATCTGCAACAGCAGATGATGATGCACATCGCAGCATCTTTAACATTCAAAGCAAACCCGAAACCGGAAAATGGCATCAGTTCTGTGCGGTGTATTCCGCAGACAGTGTGGGTTATTACCTTGATGGTGAGCTTCTTTCTCTTGGAGAATCCGAAAGCCTTGCAGCAACTCTGAAAAATCTTTTTGATGAAAATGTGCTTTCTTCCTACACATATAATGCAATTGGTCATTCTCTGTACACTGACCATGACATTCGGGCCAAATTTGATGATGTTGCATTCTACGATTACGCTCTTACTGGATCACAGGTAATTAAATTGCCTTCGGACGCTGCATACCTGTATACATTTGAAGAAGATACCCTCACTGAAGGGGACAATACTGCAGTTGAAGAAACTGCGGTTTCACTCTCCGGTGCTGCACTGACAAGTATTCCGTCGCTGCAGACTACATCACCCGATCAAACTTTGACAACTAAAATTTGGGTGGATGCTGATGGCAGTTATTATTATTCGGTAGATAAACTGAGCGGTGGAAAGACGGGAACCGTAATTCAGCCTTCAAAGCTTGGCTTTACCACCACAACAGAAGATCTTTCCAAGGGATTCCCAAAGGAAGCACCCTCTGCCACAAGAACATATGTGGATGAAACCTACACAATGCCCAACGGTAAGCATTGTGAAATCCGCAATGAATATCATGAAATGTCTTTTCCGCTTGTAAAGGGCGACAGTATTCTGACGGTATTTATCCGTGTATACAATGATGGTATGGGTTTTCGCTATGCACTCAATCACGGTGCAAGCATTTCTGAGGAAAAGAGTGAAGTCATTTTCCCAGAAAACGGAACATTCTGGGGTTCCGGACCGAACGCCACCTATGAATGGGAAATTGGTGAGTTTAATACGCAGAAAATGAAGGATGCATGGGCGGATTATTCCGTACCGCTTCTTGGCAATATTGACAATCGCTATTGGGTACTGCTTTCCGAGGCAAGCGTATTCAACGAAGAAACCCCGTACTGTGCCGGCTATCTGAGAACCTATGGCGGCAGCCGTGCACTCATCTGGAGAACCGGTATCAAGGTTGAAGAAGTTACTATGCCGAATGCATTCCACACGCCGTGGCGTGCAGCAATCATTACCGACAATCTGAATGATCTGTCGGGCAGTGATCTGATTCAGAATCTCAATCCGCCCTCCGTCATCGAGGATACCAGTTGGATCCGTCCCGGTAAGGTTGCATGGTCATGGTGGAGCAGCGGCGGAGATTCTCCGATTGAATATCATACACAGAAAGACTACATTGATTTTGCAGCTGCAAATGGATGGGACTATGTGTGCCTTGACTTTGGCTGGGCACTCTGGGACGATAGTGCATCAAAAGTCAGAGAACTCTGTGAATACGGTGCGGAGAGAGGCATTGGCATTTACCTGTGGTACGGTGTAAATAACAAGGGGCATTCCGGCTATAAGGACAGTGCAGGCAATCCCGCATATCCCTATTATTCATTGCTTGATGAGGCGACCATTGTTCGTGAATTTGAACGTATCAGTGGTTTGGGCGTACAAGGTGTTAAGGTGGACTATTACGAAAGCGACACACAGGAAACTATGAAGCAAATGCATCTGTGTGCGGAAGTAGCCGCCAAAAATAAACTGATGGTACTGTTCCATGGTTGTACAATGCCCAGAGGAGAGAGCAGAACCTATCCGCACGTTATTTCCTATGAAGCTGTTAACGGCACAGAATTCTACAAGTGGTTTGAAAGTCCTTCGCTGACCAACCGCATTACTTATACTTTCCTGAGAAATGTTGTTGGTTCAGCGGATTTCACTCCCACGGGTGTACCGATTCCCGGTATTCCCGCAACTGCAGGCTTTGCACTTGCTGATGTTGTTACCATTGAATCGGGCGTACAACACTTTGCACAGTCCGTATACACCTACGAGGGTTCATCTGCACTGGCATTCCTGAATGATGTACCCGTAAAATGGGATGAACTCTATATCGTAGACGGTCACCCTTTGGATTTCAATGTCACTGCACGCAGAAGCGGTAAGGACTGGTATATTGGTGCAGCTACCATTGATGCAAGAAAGATTCAGATCCCGCTGGGTGATTTCATTGAGGATGACGGCATTTATAATGCATATATTTTCGGCGATAATGCCAATGGTTCCGCTATTGAAGTTACAGTACTGAATAACCTTACAAAAGAAAGTGTCATTGAGAAGGAGCTTATGAAAAACGGTGGATGTGCAATTAAGATCACAAAAGGTACAATGAAACTGACAACACCGTATTCCAATTACAAATTCTATGAAGCAGAGAATGCAAAGCTCTCCGGTGAAGCAAACGTAAGCGAAGGTAAGTATTGTTCCAACAACGCATATGTGGGTTATGTTGGCGGCAATAGTTCAAACCATGTAACATTTGATAAGGTTACTGTAGATAAGGCAGGGGAGTATGTTCTTCGTATCTACTATATTTCCGGTGAAACGAGAAGTCTTGAGGTCGATGTGAATGGTTCACACGCAGCAACACTGCATGGACTTTTTGCAAATAGAAATGACTGGAAGGGCATCTGTGCAGCCAATGCGACAGTAAAACTGAATGCCGGTGAAAACGTCATCAAGCTGTACAATAACAATGCATATGCTCCATCAATTGACCGAATTGCAATAGCAATTCCTGTTGATGAAAGCTATCTGTATGGTGATCTGAATTTTGACGGATTTATCAACAGCTTTGACGTAGCTCTGATGAAGCGTGGTCTGCTCAATGGATTCCAGAATGACAAACAGGAAAAGGTTGCTGATTACAATCAGGATGGCAAGGTTGAGATCGTCGACCTGATTGCCTTGACACAGTTCATCCTTGGTGCATAATAAAAAATTAATGAAAAACAGCGTGCATTATCTTCTGCACGCTGTTTTTGTGATTATCGTTTTGTGGTAACCTCAACAAGTTCCACCTCATCCTTGTCGATCTTTTCGTTTCCATTTATATAGTCATAGATCTCAAAT
>JAZOBK010000067.1:0-7135 GCA_045595985.1 Oscillospiraceae bacterium | reverse complement strand
ATCCGACTTTGTATGCCGAGGCGTTGTTCCGCCTTTCACAGGAGGAGCACTGCGAGGAAACGGTATATGAGGAGCTGAATCAGGCAGCGGATATGTTTGCAGAGAACCCCGAATTTACAGCATTGCTGTCCGTGCCGAATATCAATTCGGAGGAACGTGTGAACGTCCTGCGAAAGGTCATCGGTGACGGGGCAGGCATTACGGAGAATTTCCTCTGTCTGCTGGTGGAAAAACACAGGATCAACCGCATTGCAGAGATCCGCAGTGCTTATAATGCACTGTATTATGAGGCGTTTTCCATTGCGGAGGTCTTTGTCACATCGGCGGAGCCGCTTTCGGATACGCAGCGTGAACAGCTCGCTGCCAAGCTTGCAGTCAAGCTTTCCAAGAAGATCAGACTTGAGGAATCCGTGGATGTCGAGCTGCTCGGTGGAATGATCGTACAGTACGGCGATACCAGAATGGATAATTCCCTGCGTACCCGTATGAAAGAGATGTCCGGCAGATTAAAGAATAAGTAGAATTTGAGGTGCTAAAATGAATTTACGTCCGGATGAAATATCCAGCATTATCAAAGACCAGATAAAGAATTATCAGTCAAAAATTAGCCTCACCGACGTGGGCACAGTCATTACTGTCGGTGACGGTATTGCCAATATTCACGGTTTGGAGCAGTGTATGTCGGGTGAGCTGATTCAATTTGAGAACGGCACCTACGGTATGGCACTCAACCTTGAACAGGACAGCGTCGGTGCGGTTCTGCTCGGCTCGGACGCCGAGATCAAGGAAGGCTCCACAGTCAAGCGTACGAGAGAGATCATGTCCGTGCCCGTGGGCGAAGCACTGCTGGGCAGAGTTGTCAATGCCCTCGGCCAGCCCATTGACGGAGAAGGCCCGATCGTAACCGACAAGCACGCCCCCATCGAAAAGGTGGCGTCGGGTGTTATCACCAGAAAATCCGTTCATAAGCCGCTGCAGACAGGCATCAAGGCGATCGACTCCATGATCCCGATCGGCAGAGGTCAGCGTGAACTGATCATCGGCGACCGCCAGACCGGTAAGACCGCCATTGCCCTCGATACTATTATCAACCAGAAGGGCAAGGACATGATCTGTATCTATGTTGCCATCGGTCAGAAGCGTTCGACCGTTGCCAATGTTGCAGAAACCCTCCGCAAGGCAGGTGCGATGGAATATACCATCATTGTGTCCGCAACCGCTTCCGAGCTTGCACCGCTGCAGTACATCGCACCGTATTCCGGATGTGCGATGGGCGAGTACTTCCTCGATCAGGGCAGGGACGTGCTTTGCGTGTATGATGATCTTTCCAAGCACGCAGTGGCATACCGTGCTCTTTCTCTGCTGCTCAAGCGTCCTCCGGGACGTGAGGCTTACCCGGGCGATGTGTTCTATCTGCATTCCCGTCTGCTGGAAAGAGCTTGCAGCTATAACGAAAATTACGGCGGCGGCAGCCTTACGGCACTGCCGATCATTGAAACACAGGCGGGCGACGTTTCCGCCTATATCCCGACCAACGTCATTTCCATTACGGATGGACAGATCTTCCTTGAAACCGATCTGTTCAATGCGGGCGTGCGTCCTGCGGTCAACCCCGGTATCTCCGTATCCCGAGTTGGTTCTGCGGCACAGATCAAGGCAATGAAGAAGGTTTCGGGTTCTCTGAAGCTTTCCTATTCACAGTACAGAGAGCTGCAGGCATTCTCCCAGTTCGGTTCCGATCTCGATGCAGATACGAAGAACCGTCTTTCCATGGGCGAACGTATCGTGGAGGTGCTCAAGCAGGACAGAAATGCTCCCGTTCCCGTAGAACTGCAGGTTTGCATCATCTATGCGGTAACCAAGGGCTATCTGAAAAATGTGGATGTGGATGACATCAAGGATTATCAGGAGCAGATGTTTGCGGATATGCAGGAGAATCACCCTGAAATTCTCGCATCCATCCTCGAAACCAAGGAACTGACTGCGGAAAATGAGGAAGCACTGAAGGCTGCCCTCGAAAGCTTTACGACGCAGTATACAGCAGCACACTGATTGGAGTGAAATTATGGCGAATCTTAAGGATATCAAACGCCGCATCCACAGTGTTGAAAGCACCATGCAGATCACCAAAGCCATGGAACTTGTGGCGTCCTCCAAGTTCCGCCATGCGAAAGAACGTGCAGAGGCGGCACAGCCGTTTTTCAATGCAACGTATAAGCTGATGGCGGAAATTGCAGCGGAGGATCCGTACTTCAATTCCAGCTTTGTGCGTAAACGCACGGAAAACGGTGCGGTTCTGCTGATCGTCATTGCGGGCGACAGGGGACTGGCAGGCGGCTTCAATTCCAATGTGTTCAAGCTGGCACAGGCGAGGATCGACGAAGTCAGGGCACAGGGCGGCAATCCCATTGTGATGCCCATCGGACAGAAGGCGGTGGATTATTTTGCCCGCCGTGAAGTCAAGGTGCTCAAGACATATGATCACATTGCGGAGCACGCAAATGTGTATCTTGCCATGGATATGGCGGAGCTTGTGCTGAACACCTATAACCGCCATGAATCGCTGCAGAGCGTGGAGCTGGTGTTTACAAATTATGTTTCTCCTCTGGTGCAGGAGGCGGAAAAGATCAACGTCATTCCGCTGACGAATCTTGCAGGCAGCCACCCGAGAAAATGTGCCGTGGAATATGAACCGTCCGCTGAGGAGGTTTTTGACCGGCTTGTGCCCCAGTATGTTGCAGGGCTGCTCTATGGTGCGATCGTGGAATCCTTTGCATCCGAACAGGCGGCAAGACGTACCGCAATGGAGAATGCAACGGACAATGCAGAGGAAATGATCGACAATTTGTCGCTGCTCTACAACCGTGCAAGACAGAGTGCGATTACGCAGGAGCTGACGGAAATCGTGGGCGGAGCGAATGCTGCGGGTTAATATAGTAGGATGTATGTTGTTATTAGGATATAATATATCCGAAGGGAGTAATTATGCAGAATATAGGAAAAATCGTGCAGATCATCGGTGCAGTTGTGGACGTTCGGTTTCCGAAGGAAAAGCTGTCCCGTCTGCTCAATGCCATTACTGTGGACAATCAGGGAACTAAGCTGGTTCTCGAAGTTGCACAGCACATCGGCGACGACATTGTACGCTGTATTGCCATGAGCAGTACCGACGGTCTTGTCAGAGGTATGGATGCAATTGATACAGGTGCACCGATCACCGTTCCCGTGGGACGTGAAACGCTCGGCAGAATGTTCAATCTGCTCGGTGACGCCATCGACGAAAAGCCGGCACCCGAAACCGCACAGCACTGGGCGATCCACCGTGAAGCTCCCAGCTATGAGGAGCAGACGGCGTCCAACGAGGTGCTTGAAACCGGTATCAAGGTTATTGACCTCATCGCACCGTATCTCAAAGGCGGTAAGATCGGTTTGTTCGGCGGTGCGGGCGTTGGCAAGACTGTTCTGATTCAGGAGCTGATCAATAACGTTGCCAATCAGCATGGCGGTATCTCCGTATTCACAGGCGTTGGCGAGAGAACCCGTGAGGGCAACGACCTTTATAACGAAATGACGGAAAGCGGCGTTCTGGAAAAGACCGTTCTGGTGTATGGTCAGATGAACGAACCGCCCGGAGCAAGAATGCGTGTGGGACTTTCCGGTCTGACCATGGCGGAGTATTTCCGTGATGAGGAAGGACAGGACGTGCTGCTGTTCATTGATAATATTTTCCGTTTTACACAGGCAGGATCGGAGGTTTCCGCACTGCTGGGACGTATGCCGTCCGCCGTGGGCTATCAGCCGACGCTTGCAACCGAAATGGGTGCACTGCAGGAGAGAATTACATCTACCAACAAGGGATCCATCACTTCCGTTCAGGCAGTCTATGTGCCTGCGGATGACCTTACCGACCCCGCACCTGCAACAACATTTGCCCATCTGGACGCAACAACGGTACTTTCCCGTCAGATCGCATCGCTGGGTATCTATCCTGCGGTAGATCCGCTGGAGAGCACCTCCAGAATTCTTGCACCCGAGATCGTGGGCAAGGAGCACTATGAAACCGCAAGAGCCGTGCAGACGATTCTGCAGAGATACACCGAATTGCAGGACATCATCGCCATCATGGGTATGGAGGAGCTGTCCGAGGAGGATAAGCGTACGGTAATGCGTGCGAGAAAAATCCAGCGATTCCTGTCCCAGCCGTTCTCTGTTGCGGAGCAGTTTACGGGCATGGAGGGCAAGTATGTGCCTCTGAAGGAAACCATCCGTGGCTTTAAGGAGATCATCGAGGGTAAGCATGATGATCTGCCCGAGTCCGCATTCCTGTTTGTCGGCACGATCGACGAGGCAGTGGAAAAAGCAAAGAGCATTCAGGAATAATGGCAGGAGGACAGAACTATGAATACCTTTCTCCTGCAGATCATCACACCCGAAAAAACACTGTTTGACGGACAGGCGGCTCAGCTGACGGTTCGTACCACCGAGGGTGATGTGGGCATTCTGGCAGGGCATACCCGTTATGCCGCAATTCTGAAATCCGGTGCTATGAGCATCAAGCTGGAAAACGGTCAGACGCGTGTCGCTGCGGTTGCAGGCGGTGCAGTGAAGGTTTCGGATGAGAGGACAACGGTGATCACGACCGCTGCGGAATGGGCGGAGGACATTGATCCCGAGTGGGCGGAGCGTTCCCGTCAGGATGCACTGGCAAAGATAGAACGCTACAAGAATGAACCCGACCGGCAGCAGCGTGCGAATCTGAAACTTCAGAGAGCACTCAATCGTCTGCGTGTTTCGGGGAACGATCCGAGTGGGCGGAATAAATAATACGCATGGCTTCCTGCCGTATGGCGGGGAGCCTTTTTATGAAGATTCCCAGCTTTCAGTGCTCCTTGGTTAGTTTTTATAAAAACACAATGCTTTAAACTGCAAAAACTATGCAGGAATGACGTAATTCTTTGAAAGCGGAAAAAATGCAAAGAAATTGTAAAATACCACTTGACAAGATTTATAAAAGAGTGGTATAATAAATGTACCGCACAGCGAGTACAGTTGTATGCCGTGTACGGAATTTTGATTGAGGAGGTTTTTTAACAATGGCGTTAAAGAATCAGTATTTGGTAGATTTGCTGGCAAGAGTTGAAAAGAGAAATCAGGGCGAGCCTGAGTTTATTCAGACAGTAACAGAGGTTCTGGAATCTCTGGAAGCAGTTGTAGAAAAGAGACCTGACCTGGTAGAGGCAGGCGTTCTGGAAAGAATCGTAGAGCCGGAGCGTCAGATCACATTCCGTGTTCCGTGGGTAGACGACAACGGCAAGGTACAGGTAAACCGTGGTTTCCGTGTACAGTTCAACTCCGCAATCGGTCCGTACAAGGGCGGTCTGAGATTCGCTCCCAATGTATACAGTGGTATCATCAAGTTCCTGGGCTTTGAGCAGATTTTCAAGAACTCCCTGACATCCCTGCCCATGGGCGGCGGCAAGGGCGGTTCCGACTTTGATCCGCAGGGCAAGTCCGATGCAGAAGTTATGCGTTTCTGCCAGAGCTTCATGACAGAGCTGTTCAGACACATCGGCCCGAACCTCGACGTACCCGCTGGCGACATCGGCGTAGGTGCAAGAGAGATCGGTTATATGTTCGGTCAGTACAAGAGACTGGCAAATGAGTTCACAGGCGTTCTGACAGGCAAGGGTCTGCAGTATGGCGGTTCTCTGATCCGTCCCGAGGCTACCGGTTACGGTGCAGTTTACTATACAGTTGAGATGCTTGAGCATTTCGGTGATTCCATCAAGGGCAAGACCTTTGCAGTATCCGGCTTTGGCAACGTAGCTTGGGGTACGATCAAGAAGGTAAACGAGCTGGGCGGCAAGGTTGTAACAATCTCCGGTCCCGACGGTTATATCTACGATCCCGATGGCATCAGCACTCCCGAGAAGGTGGATTACCTGCTTGAGATGAGAGCATCCTGCCGCAACAGAGTTCAGGATTATGCTGACAAGTTCGGTGTAGAGTTCTTTGCAGGCGAAAAGCCGTGGGGTACCAAGGTTGACATCATCATGCCCTGTGCAACACAGAACGAAGTTGGCATGGCTGAGGCAGAAAAGATCGTTGCTAACGGCATCAAGTACTATGTAGAGGTTTCCAATATGCCGACAACAAACGAGGCAGTTGCTTATCTGAAGGCAAACGGCGTGATCGTTGCTCCCTCCAAGGCTGTTAACGCAGGCGGCGTAGCAGTTTCCGGTCTGGAAATGTCCCAGAACTCCATGCGTTACAACTGGACAGCTGAGGAAGTTGACGAGAAGCTCAAGGGCATCATGAAGAACATCTTTAAGTCCTCCGTTAATGCTGCTGCTGAATACGGTATGGAAAACGACCTCGTTGCAGGTGCAAACATTGCAGGTTTCCTGAAGGTTGCAGAAGCAATGAAGGCTCAGGGCTGCGTTTAAGTGCGGAGCCCGCACGGGCGATATATCCTATTCGGACAGATACTAAAATAAGAACCGCAATGCACTTTTGCCTACGGCAAGAAGTGCATTGCTTTTTTCTTTAGGAAACCGCCGCACAGGGCGGCTTGGATGAGGTTAAAGATGAAATTGGTGCGGAGCCCCTGCTGGCTAATGATAATTTGATCTGTGAATTGAAAACGTCCGGCTTCCGAAAGAAACCGGACGTTTTGTTAGTACAGGCTCACAACACTTGACGGAATTCTCACGGATTCGGCGTTTGTATAGCTGCACGCTGTTGGTGCGAGAGCCGTTACCGCAAGCCCTCCCACAGCTGCGGGAATCGTCACCGAATTGCTGCTTCCAAGATAGCGAAGCAGCGTAACGCCGGAATCCTCTGTTTGCCAGAGCCAGTCGGGAGGAATATCCGGCCAGACGTGCTGTCCGTCAATGTGGACTGCCAATACCTCACCCGAATTCCACAGACGCTGTATCGGAGTACTGCCTGCATAAATTCCCATAGTCCCACCTCCTTTATAATAAGGTGTACTTTCGGAATCGTTGTATGTCCGGATGCAACTTTTCTACAATACCTTTTTTTAACGAATCGTAGCACGCAAATCAATTTTTAAATTCGTATTTCACTGCTTTTGTTGATTTTATAGAGCCTCCAGCCCGCCGCAGGCGGGGTG
>JAZOBK010000066.1:0-2936 GCA_045595985.1 Oscillospiraceae bacterium | reverse complement strand
TGTACAGATACCAGATCTGCTCCTGTATGGCTTTGAACATGCCGGGTTTGCCTCCTTTAGGCGGGATGCCGAGTACAGTGCAGAATTGTTTGTAGAACTCGGCAATGCTGACGGTAGAGAGACAGATATATGAGATATTGTACAGATTTGGGTTCAGTTCCTGAGAAAACGCTCTCACGACAAAGGTTTTACCAGCACCTGGCGGTGAGGTGAATACAGCAATGCCACGAACATCCTTCGCCTGATCAAGAGCTCCATGCATTTCCTTAAAATCCATGGATGGAAAGAAATCCTTGGCAGAGACTCCCTGTTTCGTAAAAGGATTACAGGTCAGACCGAAAAAAGCATGGACAGAATTCATTCGATGTTCCCTCCTTCTGAAGCGTAAGAAAAGGCTGGCGGATTGTTGCGTTTGGTATGACAGTTTTCATTACGGTCGGTTTTGCGGATCGGGAAGTGGCTTTTTTCGTACAGAATAAAAGCCGATGACATATCACTCGGAACAAAGCGGATTTCAACTTTCATGCCAATGAATTGCATCGGGACATCGTAGCATATACTGTCAATAGAGACCGTTGAATCTCTGCGAACCTTGCGGTATACACGATTCAGAAAGCATTCATCAAGCCATTCCCTGCTCTTTACAGGTTTTGCCTGATCCGAGGAAGCCTGATAGCGATCAAACGGAGTACACTGAATGCCGGAATGAAGAGACAGATTGTAGCTGCGCACATAATCGCGGAAGATCTCGTTGAACTGTGCAAGAGAAGTGATCGTGTCCATATCCAGTCCATAGAGGAACTGTTCCTTGGCAGTACGCCAGAATCTTTCACATTTCCCCTTGCTTGCACCATCCCTTGCACGTGTATGGATCAGAGCAATCCCAAGGGAACCACAGATCAGGGAAAGCTGTTCATTCGCGTACGGAGCACCATTATCAACCAGGAGTTTGGAAGGTAAATGAAAGGTGGAAACAGCATCCTTCAGAACCTTCTGGAATCCGGCAGCATTGTCGTAGTAGAACAGTTCGGCACCAACGATCATGCGCGAATGATCATCAATAATGCACACTGCGTATACCCTGCGGCTCTTGCCATCTTCGTTGATGTGAGGGAAGTAGCAGGTATCCGCCTGCCACATGCGGCCGAACGCATCTTCCTCAAAGGCTTTGCGGTCGCGAAGATTGAGATTGCGTGCGCCCTTTAGGTCATTCCGTTTAATGAAACGCTGCACAGCACAGACATTCACCGTTGCCGCAATGAGGTTCTCCTGGATGAGCTTCGCATGGATTTGCGTTGCATTCAATCGTGGGAAGTCCTGCTTGAGCTGGTAGATTCGCTCAATCGCGGTATCCGAAAGAACACGGGTTGAACCTTTGTCAGAGCGTTCTTTGGGCATCAGACCGTCAAAGCCCTCACGGTTGTAAACGGATACCCATTTTTCAATCGTTTTCGGACTGTACGTAACGGCAGAGCCATCAGGCATGATAAGAGGTTTTTCCGTCACTCTTCGGTAGTATTCCGCTTTACTGGCATCAGGAAACAGGTTCTGAATAACCGGAGCAATGAGGGCGAAGCGGAATTGTGCGATCTGGACAGATTTGGCCAGATCGGAATTGCTGGTATTAGGATTCTTCATAACTTTTTCCTCCTTGTACTGATCATAAACGATCCCAGGGAGGAATCCTATGCCCGTGTCATGTTGGAGCTCCCTGTACAGGGAGCCATCCGATTGGAAGGTGATCACAATTTGCCGGATTGGCATGGCATTGTAAGAACGAATAAAGTGTTTGATGGAAAAAAGTTCTGGTAAAATCCGAAAAGATAGCATATCCAAGGAGGAGGCTGAGAAAATCAAGTGCAGTTGTCTGATGGGCAAGCAATGCACCAAGCCATAAAAGCATATGATCTGATAATACAGAAATCCAGCGATAGAGCGTGGAATGAGAGAAGCCATACGTTTCACAGAGCCACTCTGTAGTTTTTGTATGGGAGAAATACAGAGACAGAATGTATATGATGAACGGCAGCGAATACCATCTGTATGGAACGATGCTGTCGGGGATAATTCCGTGAGTGTGTCCACAGGAGCAGATAACCCGTTTGATCCTTATCTGGCGTTCAACAACTACCTCGTGATCGAAATCAGTCAGGTATCTTTTATAGTAACCGTGTGGCTTGCATTGTCCAATTGCATTGCAAGATGGACAGCGTTCACTGTCAGGTGTGAATTCATGAAAGAATGGATCCGGCAAATCCTGTAAAGAATATTTTTGAAAATTTAGCTTGCAATTGAGCTGATACTTTCTTAACATAAAAATGTCTGATTGCTGGTCATATTGTCTTGGTGGCAGAAGCAGTTATGACAAAGGAGAAAGAACCGGCTGTGGAAGGTAGGTTCTTTCTCTATTTTTTATGAAAGCATAATAGACATTTCGAGTTGAGTCAATAAGGGCAGAAAAAAGCGTGCTGTAAAAACCAACACGCTATAGTAACTAATATCTATGAATTTGAGAATGGAATTCGCTGTAATACTGCAGTCAGTAAGACAATTAAAATGCCGCGTTACAGTTTCCGATGATGTCAGTGCCTATGAACTGATCATGAAGAACAAGGAATTGCTTCTGGATCGCGATCCAAAGAGGTCGCCGGTCCGGTTCATCTTTTCTCATTCTGCGCTGCGTGAAGGATGGGATAATCCGAATGTATTCCAGATCTGTACGCTGAAGCAAAGCAGCAGTGATGTGAGGAAACGTCAGGAGGTCGGCCGGGGTCTGCGTCTGTGTGTGAATCAGGATGGCGAGCGTATGGATGTCAATGTCCTGGGAAATGATGTCCATACTATCAATGTATTGACGGTCATTGCCAGCGAAAGCTATGATTCTTTTGCCAGAGGATTGCAGGAGGAAATCGCGGATGCTGTTTCAGATCGTCCAC
>JAZOBK010000065.1:0-15804 GCA_045595985.1 Oscillospiraceae bacterium | reverse complement strand
ACAACTCCCCGACTCCCGTCGGCGTTGCAACTACTCTATTATATCACATTCGCTTCAGTTTGTCAAGCACTTTTTTCAAAAAACTTTTTTTGATTTTTTTGCTCAACTTCCTCGCTCCTGTGTTTCCCCTGTCCTTCGTGGTTTTTATTCCCTCGTTCGACAGCTTTATTATTATATCACAGTTTCTCCCGTTTGTCAAGCGGTTTAAACGTAGAAGGATATTCAGAAACGCAATAAGGATTTGTGTATATTCACCAGTGCATCAAAGCGATCTGATCAGTGCAACGACCGCCGCAATCAATCCCGCCGTGACAGGGATCGCAATTCGGATCAACTGATGAAGCCCCCAGCGTTCTCCAGCGTCCGTTTCCCGTTTCATTTCCGGCATTTCCAGCACGATCTTCGGCTCATCCCGCCACTCCCTGACAAGTGCACCGCAATAACCGCACTCATCGCCACCAGCTCGTTTTTCCTCACCGCATGAAGGACAATACTTCGCCATCCCATCACCCCCTAAAAAAATAAAACACCCAAAGCAAATGCTTTAGGTGTTTTGTGCATACCGGAAATATTTCTCCGATACGATTGGAGCGGATTACGAGGCTCGAACTCGCTACCTCCACCTTGGCAAGGTGGCGCTCTACCAGATGAGCTAAATCCGCAATGGTGCTTCCGGGCGGAATCGAACCGTCGACACAGGGATTTTCAGTCCCTTGCTCTACCGACTGAGCTACAGAAGCACGAACTCTATAATAAGAGTTGGCGACCTGGATGGGACTCGAACCCACGACCTCCGCCGTGGCAGGGCGGCGTTCTAACCAACTGAACTACCAGGCCAAATTCATGGTGGGAGCTACAGGGCTCGAACCTGTGACCCTCTGCTTGTAAGGCAGATGCTCTCCCAGCTGAGCTAAGCTCCCACCGTGGCCGTGTCTTTCAGGAGTGTTTTGCTCCCTGCGACTTTTATAGTATATCACACCTTCACTCAAATGTCAACACCTTTTTTCAAAAAAATTCTGGTTTGTTTAATTTGGACACGAAATTCCATTTTTGCCGCCAAATTTTCTATCAATATGTATATTTTTGCAATGGCAAACGCCGCACCTGTTATGGTGCGGCGTTCAGTTCAGACCATTTTCTCCGTTTCCGGCAAACAAACGGACAATGTCCATATACAGTGCATGGTGTTCCTCATGCGTGAGGAAGGGATCCTTTTCCAGAATTTCATCCGCCGCCCGCTGTACATCGCGGAGCATGAACGCATCCGTAAGACTTGCAAGCTTCAAGGACGGCAGCCCATGCTGCATACTCCCGAAGAAATCGCCCGGGCCACGCAGTTTCAAATCCGCTTCCGCAACCTGAAAACCATCCGTGGTTCCCGAAAGCAGCCGCAGCCGCTCCTTATTGTTGTCATTTGCATGATCCGTGATCAGAATACAGTAGCTCTGGTGATTTCCTCTACCCACACGGCCACGCAGCTGGTGCAGCTGCGAAAGCCCAAATCGCTCGGCGTCCTCGATCATCATAACCGTGGCATTCGGCACATCCACGCCAACCTCCACAACCGTGGTACAGATCAGCACATCCGTTTCGTGACTGCGGAATTTCTCCATCGCCTCGTCCTTTTCCTGCGGATTCATCTGCCCGTGCAGGATTCCCACACGCCAGTCCGCAAGCATTCCCTCCTGCATTTCCTGTGCATAGGCGGTCACGGCACACAGATCAAGCTCACCCTCCTCAATGGCGGGACATACAATATACGCCTGCCTGCCCAGCTGCAGCTCTCCGATGAGAAAGTGCATTGCCCTTGCACGGAGTTTCCCCGTAACAGCGTAGGTTTTGACAGGTTTTCTGCCGCTTGGCATCACATCGAGCACAGAAACATCCAGATCGCCGTAAATCATCAGTGCAAGCGTTCGGGGAATGGGTGTTGCGGACATGACGAGCTTATGCGGAATGCCGCCCTTTTCCGCCAGTGCGGTACGCTGGGCTACACCGAAACGGTGCTGTTCATCCGTAATCACAAGCCCGAGCTTCTGATAGGTCACCGCTTTCTGCATCACGGCGTGCGTACCGACGATCACCTGTGCTGTGCCATCGGCAATTTTGGCATGGCATTCCCGTTTTTGTTTCGGCGTCAGAGAACCCGTAAGCAGGCAGACCTCTATGCCGAGGGGATTCAAAAATTCCTCCAGTGTTTTAAAATGCTGACCTGCAAGGATCTCCGTCGGTGCCATCAATGCACACTGACAGCCGTTCTTCACGCAGTAATAACAAGCCGCTGCCGCAACAGCGGTTTTGCCGCTGCCGACGTCGCCCTGCAGCAGGCGATTCATGGGGGAATCCCCTGACAGGTCGGCTTTGATCTCGTTTATGGCACGCATTTGTGCGGAGGTGAGCGTAAACGGCAGACTGTCAAAATAAGGCTGCAGCTCCGTTTTCGGATCCATGGGATATTCGGATTTTCTGCTGCCACGCACCTTCAGCAGACGCAGACCGATCTGCAGGCGGAGCATTTCCTCAAAGGCAAGGCGGCGGCGTGCAGCCTCGGTTTCCTCCATATCCTCGGGGATATGTACAGCCCGCAGTGCTTTCTCAAGCGGCATGAGGTCATAGCGTTCCAGAATATCCGCCGGGAGCGTTTCAAAGGGCGACTGTGCCAGAATTTCCAGACACTCCCTGATATTGGTACGCACCATCGCACTTGTCAGCCCCGTTGTCTGAGGATAGACCGCTTCAATGGGACTGTCGTCATCCCTGAGCACCTGCGGGTTGTGAATCTCACGCTGCAGGAACGTTCCGCCGATCTTGCCCGACATGGTGTAGGTTTTCCCCACTTCAAGTGCACGGTAGCTGTACACATTATTAAAGATACGGATCTCCAGCAGGGTGTCCTCGTCATCCACAGCCTCCAGACGGAAAATCTGCATTCCCGCCCTTGCGTAAACGGGACGATGCTTATCGGTGATCGTCACACGCACCACGCAGGTTTCGTCGATGGGAGCCTGTGCAACGGGAACGGGGTTACGGTAATCCCGATAGGTGCGGGGAAAATAATAGAGCAGATCATAAGGCGTACTGACGCCGACCTTCTGATACAGCTCAAAGCGTTTCTTCCCCACACCCTTTAAATTACTGATGGAAAGGAATAATCTTGTCATGTTTTACTCCTGCGAATAGTGCCATTCCCCATAAGGGAATGGCACACATTTTCAATATACAGCCGCTTATTCAGCGGAAATGATATAATAGTATACGGGCTGACCGCCATTGACGAGCATAATCTCGATTCTGTCGCCGAACTTGGACTGCAGCTTGGAAACGAGCTTTTCTGCCGTTTCTTCACTGACATCCGCACCGTGCATTACGGTAACAAATCCCGTATCACTGTCCACCAGACGCTTGGTCAGACGGTACGCCGCATGATTCAGATCCTTGTCGGTGAACGCCAGCTTGCCGTTGTCCAGAGCCATTACTTCACCCTTTCGGATGGGTGTGCCGTCAAGCTCCGAATCACGGGCTGCAAATGTGATCAGACCTGTGGAAACCTTCTCAAACGCCTTTGTCATCGCCACACGATTCTCGTCCAGCCCCTGACTGTCGTCAAACGCCAGCATTGCGGACATACCCTGCGGAATGGTTCTCGTCTGGAGCACGCAGACATTTCTGTCAGCCAGAGAAACCGCCTGTTCCGCCGCCATGATGATATTCTTATTGTTGGGCAGAACGAACACGTTCTTTGCCGGTGTTGCATGGATTGCACGGAGAATGTCGTCCGTGGACGGATTCATCGTCTGACCGCCTCTCACCACGCAGTCCGCACCCAGATCCTTGAACATGGACTCCAGTCCGTCGCCTGCCGCAACCGCAACAAATCCGAACGGCTTTTCAGGCTCTGCACGAACGTAGGTTTCATCCTGTGCGGCATTCTGTGCTTCACGCACTCTGCCTGCGTGCTGGATCCGCATATTCTCAATCTTGGGCTTCGGATCGTTGATGAAGTATCCGAATTCCAACGCCTTCTGCAAAGCAAGGCCGGGATTATCCGTATGCACATGAACCTTGATGATCTCGTCATCATCCACAACCACCACGCAGTCGCCGATGGTTTCCAGATAGGCACGTAGCTTGAATGCGTCGGGGCAATCCTTCTTCTTCTCTACGATGAATTCGGTGCAGTAGGTAAAGTTGATTTCTTCCTCCATATCCACCCTGCCGATGGCAGTGACGGGAGAACCTTCGGATTTTGCAGGAGCTTCCGCTTCCGCAGGCTTTTCGCCGTGCATTACTGCAAGCATAGCCTCCCAAACAGTGAGCAAGCCCTTGCCGCCGGCATCCACAACGCCTGCCTTCTTGAGAATCGGCAGCTGTTCCGGTGTTTTCTCCAGAGCTTCCGCAGCAGCCTTGCAGGTTTCCTCCCATACTGCAATGGGATCGTTATTCTCACGGGCGGTCAGCTGTGCCTGCTGTGCACCCATTCTTGCAACGGTCAGGATCGTACCCTCGGTGGGCTTCATAACGGACTTGTAAGCAGCCTGCACGCCGATCTCCAGTGCGTTGGCAAGATCCGTACCCTGTGCGGTTTCCAAGCCTGCCAGTCCCTTGGAAAATCCACGGAACAACAGTGACAGAATAACGCCGGAATTGCCTCTCGCACCTCTGAGCATTGCGGAAGCCGCCTTGTCAGCAATCTCAGATACTGTGGAAGTATCGGGCATGACCATCAGCTCGCGTCTTGCGGCAGACATGGTCATGGACATATTCGTACCTGTATCGCCGTCCGGAACGGGGTATACATTCAGCTCATCTATTGATTTTCTGTTCTTTTCAATTGTTACGGCCGCACTGCAGAGTGCTTCCTTCAAAAGTTTACCATTCATCTGTGTCTAACTCCTTCTGTATACGCCTTACGGCTCAACGATCTCATCCACATAAACCTGAACAAGGGAAGCAGGAATGCGTACAGCATCCTCAATCACAAATTCGATCTTGTGGATCAGGCTGTGTACAACCGCAGGGATATTCACACCATACATCACTTTAATATGAATTGAAACGATCAGCTTCTGGTTTCTTGTCGTGATCGTCACAGGGCTGTTGCGGCCTTCAAAGATTCTGTCCGTCAGCTTGACATCCGCAAGGCCTGCAACGCCGAAGCACTGCAGTACGGTCTGCTCGGTCAGTTCACGCAAATACGCATCGGAAATGGAAATTTTTCCGATATGATTCTCCATATATAACATCTCTGCCATCCTCTCTGTCAGTTATTGGGATCTTTTGCAGATCCTTATTATGCCGCTTTACGGCACGCTCTTTATTATTATATCATATTTCTATGCAGAATACAAGCCCCATTTTCTGCCGAAAATGAAATTTCTGCAAAATTTTGTGAAAATTATGCACAAAAACAGGGCATTGCCCCATCCGAATCGGAGCAATGCCCTTGAAATGCAGTGTTTATTAATTAAACAGATCCTTGATCTTATCGAAGAACGAACGTCTTTTTGCGTAATTCTTATCCGTGAGGGAATCCTCAAATTCACGCAGGAGTTCCTTCTGCTTCTTGCCCAGATTCTTCGGAACCTCAATATACAGCTTCACATACTGATCGCCACGCATATCACGCTGCAGATATTTCACGCCCTTGCCCTTGAGTCGGGTCTTGGTGCCGTTCTGTGTTCCCTCTGAAATATTGAACTTCACGTTGCCGTCGATCGTCGGCACAGTGATCTCATCACCCATGACTGCCTGTGCATAGGTGATCGGGATCTCACAGTGAATATCGTAGCCGTCACGGGTAAAGATCGGATGCGGACGAACCGTCACGCCGACATTCAGATTACCTGCCGGACCGCCGTTGAAGCCGCAGTCGCCCTCGCCCGTCACACGCAGTGTCTGTCCCTCGTCGATACCTGCGGGAACGGTCAGCGACACCTTTTTCTGTACCTTTGTTCTGCCTGCACCGCGGCACTTTGTACAGGGGTTACGGATGATCGTGCCCTTGCCACTACAGTGCGGACAAGGTCTGGACGAAGAAAATGCACCGAATGCGGTCTGCTGCGTTACCTTGATGGAACCTCTGCCGTGACAGTCGGGACAAGCTTCCACTGCATCGCCGTTTTCCGAGCCGCTGCCATTGCAGGCAGGGCATTTTTCCATATGCGTGATGCTGATTTCCTGCGTCTTACCCATGCACGCTTCCATGAAGCTGATGTTGATGCTGATATTGATGTCCTTGCCTCGTCTGGGGGCATTGGCTGCATTCGCCCTTGAGGACGCACCGCCGCCGAAAATACCGCCGAACAGACTGTCAAAAATATCGCCCATGTCCGCACCGTATGCACCGCCGAAGCCGCCCATACCGCCGCCCATGCCATCGGCACCGCCGACTGCCTCATGTCCGAACTGATCGTAACGCTGACGTCTTTCCGGATCGGACAGTACGCCATACGCCTCATTGATCTCCTTCATCTTTTCTTCGCATTCTTCCACATTGTCCGGATGAAGATCAGGGTGATTCTCCCGTGCCTTTTTCTTGTACGCCTTCTTGATCTCGTCCTCGCCGGCACCCTTCTGAATCCCTAATATCTCATAATAATCACGTTTATCCGCCATACGTTTCCGCCTTTCAACCCTTTTGTGCAGGAATCCACTGCCGGACGGCAAGCCGCCGCATCACAAAAGTGTTCGTTTTTGTCTATAATCAGCCATAGGGCAGATAAAAATCTGCCCTGAACAGCTATTATTTTTATGCCTCTGTAAAGTCTGCGTCGATGACATCGTCATCAGCCGGTGCACTCTGTGCACCATTCATACCGCCCATTGCATTCGGATCAAAACCGCCTGCCATGTTCGGATCGCCGCCTGCCTGCTGGTAAGCCTTTGCACTCAGATCATAGAATGCCTGCTGCAGCTCATCGCTCTTTGCCTTGATGTCTGCGGAATTATTTGCTTCCAGTGCAGCCTTGACTGCTGTGATCTTCTCCTGAATCGGAGCCTTGTCGGCGTCGGAAACCTTATCACCGAAGTCTGTGAGTGCCTTCTCGCACTGGAACACCAGATTTTCAGCCTGATTCTTGATCTCCACTTCTTCACGACGCTTCTTATCTTCCTCAGCGTAAGCCTCTGCCTCCTTGACAGCCTTCTCTACGTCCTCCTTGGACATATTGGTGGAAGCGGTAATGGAGATATTCTGCTCCTTGCCGGTACCCAGATCCTTCGCGGAAACGTGTACGATACCGTTTCTGTCGATGTCGAAGGTTACCTCAATTCTCGGAACGCCTCTCATTGCCGGTGCGATGCCATCCAGACGGAACGTACCCAGCTGCTTGTTATCTCTTGCAAACTCTCTCTCACCCTGCAGCACATTGATGTCAACTGCCGGCTGATTATCCGCATAGGTGGAGAACACCTCAGTCTTCTTAGTAGGAATTGTGGTGTTTCTCATGATCATCTTTGTGCAGACGCCGCCTGCGGTTTCAATACCGAGGGACAGGGGTGTTACGTCGAGCAGCATCAGACCTTCCTTCACGTCGCCTGCCAGCAGGCCGCCCTGCAGAGCAGCACCGAGTGCTACACATTCGTCGGGGTTGATGCCCTTGGACGGCTCCTTGCCGATGAGGTTCTTAACAGCTTCCTGAACAGCGGGAATTCTGGAGGACCCGCCAACCATCAGCACCTTATCCAGATCGGTTGCCTTCAGCTTGCTGTCCTCAAGAGCCTGACGAACAGGGCCCATGGTTGCCTGTACGAGGTCAGCCGTCAGTTCGTTGAACTTTGCCTGTGTCAGCGTCAGATTCAGGTGCTTCGGGCCGTTAGCGTCAGCTGTGATGAACGGGAGGTTGATGTTGGTTGTCGGTGTGGAGGACAGTTCGATCTTTGCAGCTTCCGCAGCGTCCTTCAATCTCTGCATTACCATCTTGTCAGTGGACAGATCCATGCACTGTTCCTTCTTGAATTCCTCAACCATCCAGTTGATGATTCTCTGGTCAAAGTCATCGCCGCCGAGACGGTTGTTGCCGGCGGTAGCCAGTACCTGCTGCATACCCTCGCCCATTTCGATGATGGAAACGTCGAAGGTACCGCCGCCGAGGTCATATACCATAACGGTCTGATCTTCTTCCTTGTCAATACCGTAGGACAGTGCAGCTGCAGTCGGCTCGTTGATGATTCTCTTTACTACCAGACCTGCGATCTGACCTGCGTCCTTGGTTGCCTGACGCTGGGAGTCTGTGAAATATGCCGGAACTGTGATAACCGCTTCGTTTACGGTTTCACCGAGGTATGCCTCAGCGTCCGCCTTGAGCTTCTGCAGGATCATTGCAGAGATCTCCTGCGGTGTGTACTTCTTGCCGTCGATGTCCACCTTGTAGCTGGAACCCATGTGACGCTTGATAGAGGAGATGGTCTTGTCGGGGTTGGTGATTGCCTGATTCTTTGCAACCTTACCCACCAGACGCTCGCCTGTTTTGGAGAATGCCACAACGGACGGTGTGGTTCTTGCACCCTCTGCGTTCTGAATCACAACGGCGTTGCCGCCCTCTACAACTGCTACGCAGGAGTTTGTTGTACCCAAGTCAATACCGATAATTTTTCCCATAATATTCTTCCTTTCTGACTCTTTCTATGTGAATTGGGGCAATACCGCATCGGAATTGTGCGTGCGGTGCTGCCTTTATAACGAATGCAAACTAATTGGCAACGGCAACCATCGCAGGGCGAACCAGCCGATCCTTCAGCATATAGCCCTTCTGGAATACCTCGCAGACGGTGTTTTCGGCGAATTCCTCATCCGCCTCCGACCGCTTGATTGCCTGATGGATGTTCGGATTGAATTCCGCACCAAGTGCCTCGATCTCCGTCACACCCAGTTTTTCCAGCATGGTTCTGAGCTGTGTGAAGATCATCTCCATACCGCTTTTATACTGCTCATCGGTGCACGGTGCATCAATGGCACGTTCAAAATTATCCACGACGGGCAAAAGCTGTTCCACGCATTTTGCAGTTGCATCCGTGTAGGTTTCCAGCTTTTCCTTTGCGGTACGCTTGCGGAAATTGTCAAATTCCGCATACAGTCTGACATACTGCTCCTGCATTTCAGCAAGCTTTTCCGCCATTGCGTCTGCTTCATCCGCCTCATCCGTATCGGACTCTGTGATTTCTTCTTCCGCTGTTTCGAGTTCCTCGTCATCCAGCAGTTCGTCACGCATTTCTTCGTTCATGGGATTCACCCTTTCTTTCTTATTCTTCGTCATCCTCATCCTGCTCTGAAATCAGATCAGTGATCTTCTGTGAGAAATATTCCAGATACGGAATGATCTTTGCATAGTCCAGCCGCATCGGGCCGATCACGCCCAGAGAACCGACATTGCGTTCACCCTTCCGATACTTGGAAACGATCATGCTGGAGTTGCCGATAACGAATTTATCATCGTCCTCGCCAAACAACACGCGGATGCCGCTGAACGAATCATCCAGCAGTTCCCGCAGCTCGTCCTTGTGCTCAATAAAGCGGACGACCTCCATTTTATCCAGATCCTCATAGGAAAACAAATTTCTCTCGCCGCTGAACATCAGTGCGTGCCGCCGGAGATCCCGTGACAGTTCGCAGATGCCCTGCACCAGCGGTGCCATGACCATCATGTACGCACCCATTGCCGCAGTCATGCGATCCATCATTTCTTCGGACAGATCATTCACGGAAATGCCCTCCAGATGTTCCGCAAGGAATTTGGAAAACATTTTGAGCTGTTCATTGGTCAGGTCAATTTCCAGACGGCAAGCCTTATTCTTAATGCTGCCGCCCGATGTGATCAGCAGAATGACATACATCCGCTTGCCGGTCGGAATAACCTCCACCTTTGAGATGATGGAGAATTTCGGAGAAAAGTCCGAAACGACCGCTGCACACTGCGTCAGCTCTGCAAGTGCCGTGGTCGCATTCTGGATCAGAAGCTCCTCGGTCATCGGTCCCTGCTGTGCAAGCATATCGTCAAGGCGTTCCTTTTCCTCGCCGGAAAGATGCTGTGCTGTCATCAGCTCGTCAATATAAAGCCGGTATCCATTGATGGTCGGTACTCTGCCTGCGGAGGTATGGGGCTGTTCCAGATATCCCAGCTGCTCCAGCATTGCCATGTCGTTGCGGATGGTTGCGGCGGATACGCCGATATCCGGCAGCGAGGCAACGGCCTTTGAACCAACAGGTTCACCGGTACGCACATACTCCTCCACCACGGCAGCCAGTATTTTCAGCTTCCGGTCTTTCAAAGGAATACGCTCCTTTCTGGCAGTTAATCGTTTTGAGTGTTAGCACTCTTTATCCTTGAGTGCTAATTCAAGTCTACCACGAAACTTTCCAAAAGTCAAGGGCTATCTATATTTTTGGCAGAAGTTCTAAATTCCATACAGGCAATCCCATTGTTTTGTACAAAAATAATAGGGATTTCCCGTGGAAAACACAGGAAACCCCTTAGCACTCCGCCACAGCAGGCTCGCCTGACAATACAGCGGAGTTTTATTTTTCACTTGCATTCTATGCCATCCACTCGTCCTCGGGCACAAGATCGAATTCATGAAAAGCAGCAATCGCACCTTCGGGCGTGTCGGCTCTTGTACCGATATACAGCTTATACTTTTCAAAAGGAATGCACATAATATTGTATTCATTATGGCTCACATTCGGCGTTTTGGAGATATACAGCTCATAGCTTCTGCCGTCCTTTTCCACTGCCGCATAGGAATCCCCCGTCCTGTCCAGCTTGTTGCCGGCAAGCTCATCCACAGTTTTCTGATAGGCGTCATATCTGATCTGGATGGTCGTCGCCCCGGATTTGTCATCCTCCTTCAGTACAAAGGTATACGCCTTGCGGACAGCTCTCACCATAGAGAGGGTATATTTCTCCGTATCATATGTCGGAAGATAGGTGACAAAGCCATCCTCCTGCATCTCCTTGCAAAAGTCAGATTCCAGAAAATCCTGAACCGTTACAAAATACTCCGTGTCATCAATATTCGCATGGAACTCCGGTTCCGACGCTTCTTTGGCATCGCAGCCGCAAAGGAGCATACACAGCGGCAGCACCAAACCCCATTTTTTCATAATCGTCCCCCTTTTGCAAAATAACCCCTATTATGCAAAAGAGTCCGTTTCTGTGAGGAAACGGACTCTGATGTTTTTTAATTAGTTAATGATCGTTCTCTCGGTTTCCTTGTCAAACAGGTGAATCTTGTTCGGATCAATTGCAACCTTGATGTGATCCTGCGGCTTAGCAGTTGTACGGGGAGAAACTCTTGCAGTGATGGAGATACCCTCGCAATCCAGATACAGGAATGTTTCAGCACCCATCAGCTCAGTGATTTCTACGTCACATTCAATAACGCCTGTAGTAGCTGTGGACAGGAACATTTCCTCATCATGAACGCTCTCAGGACGAACACCGAGAGTAACCTCACGGTCAACGTACTTCTCAAGCTCCGGAACAGCCTTGCCCTCGGGAATAATGATCTGATACTTCACACCTCTGGAGGATCTTGTGTCCTCAGAACCGAACTCAACATAGTACTGCTTGTTCTCGTTCTTCTTCAGAACAGCGTCGATGAAGTTCATCTGCGGAGAACCAAGGAAGCCTGCAACGAACTTGTTTACAGGATTCTCATACAGTGCCTGCGGTGTGTCAATCTGCTGAATGAAACCATCCTTCATAACTACGATACGGTCACCCATTGTCATAGCCTCTGTCTGGTCATGTGTTACATAAATAAATGTAGTACCCAGCTTCTTGTGCAGCTTGGAGATCTCTGTTCTCATCTGTGCACGGAGCTTAGCGTCCAGGTTGGACAGCGGCTCGTCGAGCAGGAATACCTTCGGAGAACGTACGATAGCACGGCCGAGAGCAACTCTCTGACGCTGACCACCGGACATTGCCTTCGGCTTTCTGTCGAGCAGGTGGGACAGGTCGAGGATTCTTGCAGCTTCTTCTACCTTACGAGCGATCTCGTCCTTCGGAACCTTACGGAGCTTCAGACCGAACGCCATGTTCTCAAATACTGTCATATGCGGATACAGAGCATAGTTCTGGAACACCATTGCGATGTCTCTGTCCTTCGGTGCAATATCATTTACCAGACGGTCGCCGATGTACAGCTCACCCTCGGAGATCTCCTCCAGACCTGCGATCATACGCAGTGTTGTGGACTTACCGCAGCCGGAAGGTCCTACCAGAATGATGAACTCCTTGTCTCTGATCTCAAGGTTGATGTCGGATGCAGCTACTACGCCGCCAGGATACTTCTTATAAATTCCTCTGAGTGATAAACTTGCCATTTATTCCAGTCCTCCTGTTTACAAAATTTTTAAGACGCCGCAGCTCACGCTGACGGTCTGTTTGTCTATATACTATCATACCAAATTATGATACATTTTTCAAGTCGCTATTTACCTAAACTTATTGCCCTTCATTTATCAAATATGACGAAAAGTTTGTCACAATTCGTTCATATGTCATATTAAAATCTCCCGATCTCAACATCTTTTCAACATCTTTGTGCAAAACCTCTATACAGCATCCAAACGCCAGATTTTCGGGCAAAAACATCCCTCCAACCGCCACACGGTGCAGACTTTCGACATGATTTTCAAGTGCCGCAAACATCCGCTTGACCTGATGATATTTCCCTTCGTGCAGGCAGATCAGGACATAATTTCCGGCTGTTTCAAGGGGTTTCGCCTCTGCTGGCAGGCACTCCGTGCCATCGCCCAGCCGGATGCCCTCCGAAAGGCGTTTCACATCCGCACAACGGCAGGGCTTCGTGAGTTTGACCAAATAATATTTCGGCACATGGCTCTTTGGGGCAAGCATTCTGTGGGCAAGATCGCCGTCATCCGTGAGCAGCACAAGTCCCGTGCTGTCCACATCCAGTCTGCCTGCGGGGAACAGCCCCTTCACCCGAAGCTCCTTCGGCAGCAGATCCAGCACGGTCTTATGCACCCTGTCCTCCGTTGCACAGATATACCCCTGCGGCTTGTTGAGCAGGACGCAGACGTGCGTCTGTCCGACGAGCTTCTTGCCGTACAGTGTAATTTCCTGCGTATCGGGATCCACCTTGCGGTCGCCGCTGCATTCCGTCACGCCATCCACCTGCACCGCACCTTTTTTCAGGATACCCTTGATGTCGCTGCGTGAGTGCGAGGTGCGGTTGGAAAGCAGCTTATCCAATCTGACAAGTGCCATACTTCCTCCGTTCTGTCCTGTATCCCCGAAGCATATACTGCAGGGATGGATACAATTCCAGCGAAACAAAGGAGGTCATCCCATGCATCGCCGCTTCAAATACCTATTGATCCTGCCGCCCCTGTTCCTCTGCATTCTGGCAGTCCGTCTGTGCCACACGGGTACGGATGCCATGCAGGAAATTCCGGCTGTTACCGAAGAAGACCAGCACCGCTGGCTTGCCGCACAGGGCATTCAAGCCGAACGGATCCGTGCACAGACTGTCACGATCCCGCAGGAATTCACCGGAAACTACGCAGACTATGCAGCTCTCCAGAAACAGCAGCAGCTCCCGCTTTCTGCATATGCCGGAAAGCAGGCAGCCTGCGTTACCTATGAGATCAGGGATTCCGTACCGCCGATGTACACCGAACTTCTGATTGCCGACGGCATTCTCATCGGAGCACAGTGCTACGTTCCCGAAAACAGCATAACGCTGACCATGCAGGGAACGCCATTCACCGCACCGACGGATGCAAAAGGGCAGACATAAATTGGATTTCCCCGCAAAACTGCGGGGAAATCATTTTGCTTATACTAATCCTCAACGCCGCCTGCGGCGGCTAAATCCCAATAGACAAAGTCTATTGGGATTATGAGGATTGGTATTATTTAAATGCGTTGATCATTCCGCCGACTACAGGCAGACGCTTTGCCTTGCCCTGAATTGCATTGATGAATGCAAACAGGAAACCGGCTGTCGGGATCAGACCTACAACAGTAGAAAGCAGCCAGCCAATAAAGGGAATCAATCCCACGATGCCGCTTACAACGCCTGCCACAATGCCCAGAATCAGCAGCGTCAGACCCTGATTTGCATAGAATGTGGCGAATCCCGAACCCTTTGCAGCAACCAGCGGCAGCCAGCACAGGATCGGAACGGTAGCCAGTGCTGCAATGATCTTGTTAGACTCAATATCCTCTGCAGCAAACATATCCGTAACGTCCTCGGGGTTTGTGAACTGTTCTTTCAGATTATTCATATCCATATGTATGCCTCCTCTTTGAAATTATAATTGCGTTTTGTTCTCACTGTCGAGTGCCGAGATCGCTGCAACGAAGCCTGCCACATCGTGAAAATCCTGATACACAGACGCAAAACGGATATAGGCGATCGGATCGAGATCCCGCAGGCATTCCAGCACGATCGCTCCGATCTTGTCGGAAGTCATCTGGCTGTTCAGACTGCCTGTAAACTTATCCTCCACCTCGTCTGCAATGGCATTCACCTGCACGATGGTAACAGGACGTTTCTTGATCGCATGATAAATGCCGCTGAGCAGTTTGTTGCGGTCATATGGCTCGATGGAACCATCACGCTTCACGACAAGCCAGAGCGGAACCTCCACAACTTCATACGTTGTAAAGCGTCTGCCGCATCGCAGACATTCCCGTCTGCGGCGTATCTTTTCTTCTTTAGGGCGTGAGTCAATGACCTTGAACTCCTCATAACCGCAATACGGACATTTCATGACTGTCACTCCGTTTCATCTGCATCCCTGCTCCCACAGTGATGTACATTTTAATTATACTAAACTTTCCTTGTTTTGTCAATGCGGATAATTCACAATATCTCAACATTTTTTTCGTATTTTTTCACATTGCGTACAATGAACGATCATTCTCCGCCTTCCGGTTTCTTTTCCACTCTTGAAATCATCCACGACAGCATCCGATAATTGCTCACGAGATCGGAGATTCCCCTGAAATTCGCACGATACAGCTCCAGTATCACGGAGCTTTGCGGACTATGCGTATACAGCTCCTCCAAAAATCCACGCACCTTGAACTGTCCCGAACCGAGCAGCTGACAGTCCCCTTTTTCGCCGTGGTCGCTGATATGGACGTGCACCACATGATTCCCCAAAGCACGCAGCATTTCCAGCGGGGATTCCCCTGCACGCACCGCCTGTTTGGTATCCAGCACAAAATGGACGTCACCGCCCAGCCGCAGCGACATTTCCCGCAGAAATTTGAGTGAACCGCTCTGACAGCGAACCACATTTTCCTGTGCAACGATCACGCCGTATTTCTTCCCCTCCTGTGCAAGTCGGTGGAAGCGTTCGCAGTAAAAATCCACCGGCACGGGATTGCTGTTGAAGCTGCCGTGCAGAATGAAGATCTCCGCCCCAAGCTGCTGCATCGCCTCAAAGGTTCGCTTGAAATAATCAAGCATATCATAAAAACGGCGTTCGTACTGTGAAAACAGCATGATCGGCTCCGCCGGTGCCGTAAAGGGGTGCACCGCACGGCAGGTCACGCCGAAACGATCCATAATATCTGCCATATTCCGGACAAAGGGACGCCGCAGTTCGCTGTCGGAATTGATGAACAGCTCCACATGGGAAATGCCGTTGACAGCGAGATCATAGAGTGCTTCTTCGAGCACCTCGGGGTAAAGACACGCAGTCGAAACGCCTGCCTGCATACGGTTCACTCCTTCCTGTAACGATCGAATTCTCCTTTATTATATCATAATATGGGAGTATTTGCAACCAATTCCGCAAAAACCATACAAATCAATTTTAAATTTTTT
>JAZOBK010000064.1:0-9803 GCA_045595985.1 Oscillospiraceae bacterium | reverse complement strand
TAGCCGTAGGGACGGATGACCATGCAGCCCTTGATGCTTGTGTAGGCGATCAGTTCCGCCTTCTTGCAGATGTCGGTGTACCACTGTGCAAAATCCACATCCATGGAAGTGATGGCGTCCACCATTTTCTTGTCGTTCTTTGCCATAATTTTCGTATCCTTTCAATAGAGATTTATTGTTCCTCAGGAGTGTTTTCCGTTTCTGCCCGTTCCTCCTGCTTTGCCGGCTTTTTCGGCGGCAGTTCGTAAATGGAACGAACGGAATAGGTTTCGTCACGGGTCGGTGAATGGTTCTCACGGTATCGGGCGATCCAGCCGTCCACTTTTTTCGCCATCCATGGTGTCAGTGCGGCAAGTGCGAAAATTGCCGCAAATACGCCGAGCGTCGTGAGTGCAAACTCGACGATCTGACCGGTGCTTACGGTTTCGTCCATGACATCGCCTCCTTTCTGATAATCCACTCTATATTATACCAAATTCCGCAGCATTTTGCAAGGGGTATGGGGAATTTTTTACGGGTGTTCTGTAGTGCTGCAATAGAAGCGAGATCAGAGGGTATAGAAAAGTGATTGAGATCTGTTAACCACACCAAATCCAACAGAAAGAAACGCAATCACTTTATGAACAGTATACCCCCGAAAGGGAATGGCTATGGGTGGAGAATACTGCATACCCTCCACCCGCCAAAGGCCATTGCCTTTTGAATCCATTAGCGGCCTTTACTTACCAAATAATCATCTGTTCAGCTCTGCTGCCGTCACAGCCGCCAGCATATTCCACGTCACACGGTTGACAAATCCCGTGGGAGGAAGTCCCGAGATCTCCTGAAACGCCCTGACCGCCCGTGCGGTTTCGGCATTGTATTCACCCGTGATTTGCACGGGCGGAATGTTCGTGACCTGCTGCGACAGCGTCAGCAGGATGGACTGGATGACCAGCACTGGCAGTCCCTTGTCGCCCATGTCGATGATCCTTCCCACATCACGGGGAAAAATATCCAATGACGCCGCCAGCGTATCCACGAATCGGCGGTACACTTCCACGACCATTTCCCACGTCGCAGGATTCGTTTCTCCGCTGTCGTTGAGTCCGTACTGCCGCTGAAAGGCACGCACCGCATCCGATGTTTCGATGCCGTAAATGCCGTCGGGAATGATCCTCGGAATGCTCGGATCATAGTATGAAATATCATGCAGATACCGCTGCAATTCGCCGATATGGTCTTTTTTCTGTGCTTCTGAAAATGCCATGCTCCGCCCCCTAACTGATCGTGTAGCCCGGTGACTGGTACGGGCGTTTCATAAATCCAAACCGCAGGTCGGAATACAGACCGGCAATGCCGTCCCATGTAGCCGCACCGACAACACCCGTTTCCGGAAGCCCCGCATACCGCTGGAATGCCAGCACCGCCGATCTTGTCAGCGGCCCGAAATAGCCCGTGTTGCTCACCGCCGGAATTTCCGGTATGGTTTCATGGATGTACGACAGATATTCCTGAATGATGCGTACATAATCGCTCGTCATGCCCTCACGCAGGATCGTTCCCGGATAGAGCACGGGGGCAGCATCCGTATCCACGGGAACGGACTCCACAATGCCCGTGTACGCACGGAACAGATCGTTCCAAGTGGTCTCATCCACGATGCCCGTCTGCGGAAGTCCGAATACCCGCTGGAACGATTTCACGGAGCTTTCCGTCTGTGCGTCATAGAATCCCGTGATTTGAATGGGCTGCACGGACGCATAATACGCTCCTACCACCGCAAGGAAATACTGCAGGCCACGCACCTGATTGCTCTGCATACCGGGACGCAGATCCTCGGTGTACTGCAAGCTGAATTCCCCCTGCGAAATGCCCTCGGAATCGAGTTCCGCAAGGCGTTTGACGCTCGTGTAAATGTACGCAATGCGATACCATGTCGGCTTGTCGATGATCCCATTGGGCGTGAGGTTGAACACCTCCTGAAATTTCCGCACCGCAGCTTCCGTGGCAATGTCGTAGATTCCGTTTGCTGCGGGGATTTTCGGGATCGCAGGGTAGTTTCGGGAAATGCGGTTGAGCTGGATCTGCTTGATCTGCACGGCATTTCCGGAGGAACCGGGTGCAAGGGGCGTGCCGGGAGAGGACGGTGTATTCGTGCGGACTTCTGCATTTCTCACGATGTTAATATCATCTCCGTAATAGTACCGTAAAATGTCGTAGGGAATGTAGCCCTGCCTTGCAAGGTCAACCGTTCCCCACTGGGAAAGTCCGCTGCAGGTGACGGTCGTGCCGTTGCAGAATGCTGCAAACAGCGGCTCGATCGCCCCCTCACGGCGGATGAAATCATCGAACAGCTCATCCACAAGACGCCCCACATTTTCAAATACCTCCCGCCCCTCGATAAATTTCTGGTCGTACTGGGTAGAGGCGGTAATGTCAAAGTCATACCCTCTGGAGCGGTACCATTCGGTGTAGATGCGGTTGAGGGCAAAGGTCGTGATGGCGTAAATATTCGCACGCAGGGCACTTTCCGGCCATGTGGGGTAGATCTCGCTCGATGCGACGTTCTTTACATAATCGGGAAAGCTCACCGTCACGTTGGCGGCGTTGGCGTCGGGTGCACCGAGATGCACGGTGATGTTCTGGGGAATAAAGGGTTCTCCTGTCAGCATGGTGCACCTCCTTTACAGATCGGGGGATTCCGTGGGAACGGACAGCACTTCCTGATCCTCATGCATGAGGATGGGCAGGGGAATGAGCTGGAAGGTCTGCAGCGATGTCACTCCTGCAAAAACCGGCACATTCAGCATCTCCGCACGAAAAAATCCCCGTGCAAACACACGGATGTCCACAACCGTGAACGGCTGCTCGCTGCCCGGCTGCTGCGACAGGGACGCAGGCGGGGCAGGAAGGGAAACCGTCGGTGTTTCGCCGCTTTCGTCCGTCAGCAGAAGATAGGCAAAACGCTCCTTGCCGTTTCTGCGGACGGACACTGTGATGTGTGCACCCGGAACGGGAAATGCCCCGTCCCCCGTGAGCGTCGCCACACGCAGAAGCCCCGAATCCGTGAGATCCTGCATATCGTCGGCAGCATCCTGCTCCATCACGGGCGGCATACCGTTTCGGATGTAGTTGGGGATCACGGGTTCTTCAAATTCTTCGGGAAACGGCGTTTCCACCATATTCCGGTAATCCCCGTCCTGTCCCGTAAAATCGGGATTATCCTCCGGTTCGATGACGGGCTGTTCCTGCATTTCCGCTGCCGGAGTCACCATCGGTTCGGATGGTGCAAAATCCGCATTCGGATCGGCGTAAAGCTCGGGTTCGGGTGGAGCGTCGGCATTCGGATTGGCGTAAAGCTCGGGTTCGGGTGGAACGTCGGCATTCGGATTGGCGTGAAGTGTGGGTTCGGGTGGGGGAGCTATCTCCTGCACGGTTTTTTTGCCGTACATACGGAGCATTTCCTCCCGATATTTTCGTGAAAGCTCGGACAGATGATCCTGCATAGCATAACCTCCGGAAAATGTCATTTGGTGCAGTGTATGCAGGAAGATGTGGGAATATGCTCTATCAAATTCAATGCTGCTTTCCAAAAATTAAATTCACATTAAATTTTCCAAAAAACTATTCCATTCCGCATGGATTTGTGGTATAATGTGAAATGGAGAAGTTTGTTCTGCCGCAGGCAGAATGCAAATATAGAAAAATCGGAGGTCGGTTTTTATGCCGCAGCCCTATTACGAAAACCGTGAATTATCATGGATCAGATTCAATACCCGTGTGCTGGAGGAAGCGGAAGATCCTGCTGTGCCTCTGCTGGAACAATTAAGTTTTTCGGCGATCTACCAGAGCAATTTGGATGAATTCGTTATGGTTCGCATCGGAAAAATGCTCGACCGTATGCAGGAAACCCCCAAGGAACGGGATTCCCGCACGGACATGAAGCCCAAGGAGCAGCTCGCTATGATGTTCAGGGAGATCGCCGCACTGCAGCCCCGCAAGGATGCGGCGTATTTCCGCACAATGTCCAAGCTCAAAGCCTACGGCATCGAGCATATTGCCTTTGCGGATGCATCGGCGGAGGAAAAGGCGTTTCTGGAGCTGTATTTCAAGCGTGAGATCAAGCCCCTGCTGTCCCCCGTCATCATTGACAAACGCCAGCCCTTCCCGTTCCTGCGGAATAAGGAGATCTACATCGTCGTACACCTGCAGTCGAAATCCGGCGTCAAGCTCGGTGTGATCCCGACAGCGGGATTCCACGACCGTGTGATCCGTCTGGACAAGAAGGGCAGATTCATGCTGCTTGAAGACCTGCTCCTGCATTTTGCATCGGCAGCATTTAAGAATTACAAGGTGCTCGACGCTGCCGTAATGCGTGTGACACGCAATACCGACATTCAGTTCGGCGGCATGGCTGCTGATGAGGAAACCGACTTCCGTGATGTCATGGAGGGGCTGCTCAAAAAACGCAAAAAGCGTGAACCCGTGCGTTTGCAGATGAACAGCAGTCTGGATACGGAGGCGATGGAGTACCTTCTCTCCCAGCTCAGGCTCAAGAAAAAGCATCTGTTTTTTGAGGAAACACCCCTCGACCTTTCCTTTGTGTACAAGCTTGCGGAATTCAATTCCGATCCGTCGCTGCGTTTTGCACCGCACAAGCCGCAGAACCGCAGTGATATTTCCGCAAGACAGGATATGATGTCGCAGATCGCCGAGCGTGATATTTTGCTTTCCTATCCCTATGAATCCATCACGCCGTTCCTGCGGCTGCTCCACGAGGCGGCACTCGATCCCGACGTGGTATCCATCAAGATCACCCTCTATCGCCTCGCTTCCAACAGCCGTGTCATTGAATCGCTCTGTCAGGCTGCCGAAAACGGCAAGGAAGTACTGGTCATGGTGGAGCTTCGTGCTCGTTTTGATGAGGAAAATAACATCCACTGGGCAGAACGCCTGCTGGACGCAGGCTGCACGGTCATCTACGGCCCGCACAACATGAAGGTGCATTCCAAGCTCCTGCTCATCACCCGCAGAACCAACGAGGGCGTGCAGAATTTCGTGCAGATCGGCACGGGCAACTACAACGAGAAAACCTCACGGCTCTACACCGATCTGTCGCTCATGACGGCGGATCCCGACATTGCCGAGGACGCACGCCACGTCTTTGACGCACTGTCCACCGACAGTCTTGTGCAGGAAACCAAGGCTCTGCTGGTTGCTCCGCTGTGCCTTCGCAGTAAGATTCTGGAAATGCTCGACGAGGAGATCGAATGTGCCAGAAACGGCGAAGAAGCGTATTTCTCGGCAAAGGTCAATTCCATCTCCGACCGTGCCGTGATGGACAAGCTGTGCGAAGCGTCGCAGGCGGGCGTGAAAATCGAGCTTGTGGTGCGTGGCATTTGCTGCCTGAAGGCAGGCGTGAAGGGATACACCGATAACATCCGCATCGTGAGCATTGTGGGAAGATACCTTGAGCACAGCCGTGTTTATATTTTCGGAACGCCCGAACGCCGGAAAGTTTACATCAGTTCGGCGGATTTTATGACACGCAACACCGTGCATCGTGTGGAAGTTGCGGCTCCGATTACGGACGCCGCCATGAGAGATAAAATCGTCGGCATGGTGCAGCTGTGCCTGTCCGACAACGTCAAGGGACGTGAATGCCGCAGCGACGGCACATTCCGTCACCTCACCTGTGCGGACGGAGAAATCCCCGTAAATGCACAGGAAACCCTGTACGAGCAGGCTTGTGCCGCATCCGCTGAAACCGCAAAATAGAAAGGAGCAACATTTTGTCCGATCTTCAATTTCATCCCCCAAAAGAAACATGGAAAAGCAATGCCGTCAAGGCTCTATGGACGTTCCTGACCATTGCCGCCGCCATATTGTTTTTCTACATCATTCAGTACCTCGGGCAGATCTCGGACTTTATCGGATCCGTGTTCAGTACCCTCAGTCCGATTTTCTGGGGTCTGGTGATCGCCTATCTGCTTGATCCCATTACTTGCTTCTATGAAAAATACGCATTGAAGATCCTGTCGGAAAAGTCGAAGCGTCCCGATCGTGTCCGCAAGACCGCCCGTGTGATCTCTGCGTTTTTGTCGCTGTTCACAGCGATCGGCTTTGTAACGCTCCTGCTTTGGGTGATCGTCCCGCAGATCACCTCAAGTGTTTCGGGACTGGTCAAGGAACTCCCCTCGCAGGTCGATGAACTGATGCTGCAGCTGGAAACAAAAACGGTATTTGACAACGACACCACCTATGGTAAATACGCAAACGACGCTCTGCTCAGTGCACTCGGCAGTTTCGAAAGCTGGCTGATGACCGATGTCCCCTCGCAGGCGGATCTCCTGTTCGGCTATTTCTACACAGGCGTTATAAGCGTATTCAAGGTCGCATCCAATCTTCTGATCGGAATGATCCTTTCCGTGTACATCGCCATCGACAAGAATCGTCTGCTGCGTCAGGTCAAGCAGATGACCTACAGCATCCTTCCCACAGCCACTGCAGCTCGACTGCGTCGCGTCATGAGCAGGGGCAACAAAAAATTCAGTGCCGCCATCCGCGGCAAGATGCTCGACTCGCTGATCATTGGTGCGATCTGCTTTGTGGTGCTGACATTCCTCAATATGCTGCCATTTCTGGAATTCCCGTACCCCGTACTGCTCTCCGTGATCGTGGGTGTGACAAATGTGGTTCCCTTCTTCGGTCCGTTCGTGGGTGCGTTCATCACAGGAGTTCTGGTACTGTTCGATAATCCGAGCATGGTCATCCCCTATCTGCTCTGGATCCTTGTACTGCAGCAGTTTGACTGCAACTACCTCGATCCGCATATCGTGGGAGGCTCCATCGGACTGCGTCCGTTCTGGTCGATCTTCTCCTGCCTGCTGGGCAGCGGCTTGCTCGGCGTTCCGGGCTTTGTCATCGGCCCGCCCGCATTTGCGTTCGTGTATGAGATCATCAGCGAATGGTCGGAGGATCGCCTGCGTGCCAAGCGTCTGCATGAGCTGTTCCATATTTCTCCCGAGGAGGAGGATTTCGAGGATTTCGCTGAGCTGGATGAGGATTTCATCGCCAGCATCCTTCAGGAGGAAACCGAGGAGGAGCAAAAACTGAACGAACGTGAGCAGGAGCGTGAACAGCGTGCACAGGAACGAAGGGAAAGAGTCCGCCGTATGCTGAAAAAATACAAAAAACAGTAATTTTCTCCCATCTGCGGAGCAAAAAACGGGAACCGAAAGGTTCCCGTTTTTATTGATTCGGTATCATCAGTACCATGCCGGCGTGGAGCCGAAATCATCGGCAAGCTCCACACTGTATTCATCCAGCACCTTGCTGCAGAATGCAGCGAAGGCATTGAGAATGTTCAGCGATTCCTCGCCCTGCGTTACGCCATAGGATTCGGAAAAGCCGATCGAAAAATTGCAGCCCGTGATCTGCAGCTCAAGCTGAAATTCATTGAATGCAGGATTGCGGTAAGCGGTGATCTTATATCTGAAATTATGCTCATCTTTATAAGTAAACACGTTGTCACGGGGATTCGGGGTTTTCTGCAGCTCAAAGCAGGTATCTGCAAACACCTTTTTCAGAATTCTCTTGTCCGCCAGATGCAGAATCATCTGTCCCTTTCCGGGCATCGGCACATGAACTGCGGCAGGCAGGAATTCCGATGCAAGTGCCTGCAGACGCTTGGTATGTACTTCGGCCAGCTCCTGGAAACGCTCCTGATCTTCCCTTTCAAAGATGCAGCGGCGGTGCGACCACTTCGGCTCGCCGAGATACGGCTTGAGCTTTTTGATAATATCCGCTGTACTGCGGGGCGTCGGTTCATCCGTCGCCTCAATGCATACCTTGATCGTGTTGTACTTCTGACCGTCGTCAAAATCACGCACCTGCAGGATGCGGTTGGATTTGAACGGCGGGCGGTTCAAGGTCGGATGCTTGCCCTGCACGATCCTGTGATCCACAGCGATGGAATCGTCGCTGTCCTCATACCACTTGACGCCGTCAAGAATGAGGTTTCCGAAGGGGATGCTGAACGAACGGGGGATCTTGGAAAACAGTGCGGAAATGTCATCCCAGTCCTCCTCGTCGGCGTGAATGCCGCCATCCCTCCAGTTTTCCGAATAGCTGCTCAAATAAGGGTCAGGGGCACCGTCAAAATCCTCGGTGTAGTAGTATTTCTTCAAGGACGGAAACATCTGCAGCACGGAGTCAAATACGGGATCGCCCATGACGGTGTGCAGCGAAAAGCCAAGGCTGGAATATTCAATTCCCAGATCCTCCATCATCTGCTCCAGATAGGGTTTTGTCTGTCCGAAGCTCACTTTATCGGCAATGTTGAACAGGTAGGTATCAAAAACACGCATTTTCATAGATTCAGTCCTCCAATCCCAATTGGCTCTTTCAACACCGCCATCGACTGCACATTCTGTTTTTTTCAGGCAATCCTTGTGCGGTGCTTTTATATGTAATTTTCATTATATCACATTAATCAAAAATTGTCAATCTCAGAATCAAGAAATTCATGCTAATCCATTTTATACCTGCTGGGAATGCCGCCCGTACGGGCTGGAGGCTCTGCAAAGACAAAAAAAGGGACAGTGCAACTGCACTGTCCGGAAGTGAAATAAAAGCATTTTTTTGTGTAGAACAAAAGAAAGGAGACAACAAAACGAGTGTTAAAAATACGTTATCCGTACATAACACCACTATCATTATAAACGAAAAACGCCGTTTCGTCAATAGAAATTCTGCAAAATTGTGCCCATATTTTTCATTTTTAGCTGATTTGTACAAATTCAGCTTGAAAATTTCAATATATTTTACAAGCTTGAATCAATAAAAATATCCCGATATTTTCGCAATCGGGCGTGTTTCGCAAAAAATGCATATATTTTTTGCAAAAAAACTATTTACAAATGCGATGAATTGTGGTATGATATATAATGTACGGTCATGTGCTGAACATCAGCATATGGAACCAAACAGAAAATACATTATTTAGGAGGAAAAATCCCATGGCAAGAAAAATGAAAACCATGGACGGTAACAACGCCGCTGCTTGGGCGTCCTATCCGTTTACAGATGTATCTGCGATCTACCCGATCACACCTTCTTCTGTAATGGCTGAAGTTACCGACCAGTGGTCCGCAAAGGGCCAGACAAACTTGTTCGGTGATCCCGTAACAGTTGTTGAAATGCAGTCCGAGGCAGGTGCAGCAGGTACCGTTCACGGTTCACTGTCCGCAGGTGCTCTGACTACTACATTCACCGCTTCGCAGGGTCTGCTCCTGATGATCCCGAATATGTACAAGATCGCAGGTGAGCTGCTGCCGAACGTTATCCACGTTTCCGCACGTTGCGTATCCTCCCACGCTCTGAACATCTTCGGCGACCATTCCGACGTATATGCGTGCCGTCAGACAGGTTACGCAATGCTCTGCTCCTCCAATCCTCAGGAAGTTATGGATCTGGGTGCTGTTGCCCATCTGGCTTCCATTGAAGGCCGCGTTCCCTTTATCAACTTCTTTGACGGTTTCCGTACCTCCCACGAGATCCAGAAGATCGCTATCTGGGACTACGAGGATCTGAAGGAAATGACCAACATGGAGGCTGTGGACGCATTCCGTAAGCACTCCCTGAACCCCGAGCGTCCCGCAATGCGTGGCTCTCACGAAAATGACGACATCTTCTTCCAGCACCGCGAGTCCTGCAACAAGTACTACACCGAGCTGCCTGCAGTTGTCGAGAAGTACATGGCAAAGGTTAACGAGAAGCTGGGCACCAATTATCAGTTGTTCAACTACTACGGTGCTGCT
>JAZOBK010000063.1:0-9527 GCA_045595985.1 Oscillospiraceae bacterium | reverse complement strand
GATTGAAATTGCCAAGAAGGCCATTGCCCAGAAAACCGGTGCAAGAGGTCTGCGTTCCATTCTGGAGGGCATCCTAATGGAATCCATGTTCAATCTGCCGTCCTATGGCAATATTGCAAAGGTTACCATTACCAAGGAGTGTGTAACGGAAGGATCGTCACCCATGCTGACGGACAGACGGAATAGAGTCGTGGAACAGTGGTAATTACAAAGCAGATATGGATATCAAAAAGCCGCACGCTTTGTGTGGCTTTTTGCGGTATTATACTGAACCGCCGAACTGTCAATCGAGGGAAAAGGTATTAGTATAAATTACAGCTTGCAATACTGCTGAAAATGTAGTATAATGAAGAAGTCACAAAATAGTGTCCGAATATACGATTCATACGCTATCGAACCATTTCAATGGTTTGACAGAGGATTAGTATCAAGAAGAAAAGTGAGGAAGAATATGCAGGAAAAGAATAAGACACACGAAATACTGCCGACTGTTCCCATGCGGGGAACCGTTGCATTTCCGCATATGGTCATGCATTTCGACATCGCCAGAGATATGTCCAAAAAGGCAGTGGAGGAAGCACTCAAAGGGGACAGAAGACTGTTTTTGACGGCACAGCGTGACGTATTTATTGAGGAACCCAAACCCATGGATCTGCACGAGATCGGCGTGGTTGCCGAGATTCGTCAGACGCTGAAAACACCGGATGATACCATCCGTATTCTTGTGGAAGGCAAATACCGTGCAAGGATCAAGACAGTGGAATACAGGGATGGCATGATGTTTACGGAAGTCCGTAAAATTCCGATCAACACCCGTGACAGTGCGGATGAAGTGGAATTGTCGGCAATGGTTCGTGCATTGAAGGATATTTATGAGCGTTACAGTAAGCTTTTCCCGAAAATGCCGAAGGAAGTGATGATTTCCGTCATGTGTCAGGACGATCCCATGAATCTGTACGAGGCGATCGTATTCAATACTATGCTTGACTACAAGGACAAGCAGATGCTTCTGGAGGAGGGCAGACTGTACGAAAGACTGGAAATGCTCTACTACATCCTGCAAAGGGAAGTGCAGGTGCTGGAGCTGGAGAAGGAGATCCATGAACGCACACAGGAGAACATCGACCACGGTCAGCGTGAATACTTCCTGCGGGAGCAGATGCGGGTGATCTCCAGTCAGCTCAAGGAGGAAACAGGCGAGGGCGAAGATGACGCCGACAGCTATGCTGAACGCATCTGTTCGCTGGATCTTCCGCAGGATACCGAGGAGAAGCTGCTGAAGGAGGCAAACCGCCTGCAGCATCTTCCGATGGCGTCGCAGGAAGCCTTTGTCATTACAAATTTTCTGGATACCTGTCTGGAGCTTCCGTGGCATGAGCTTTCCGAGGAGAGCCACGATTTGCACGCAGCACAGGAAATTCTGGATGCCGACCATTACGGTCTGCAGAAAGTCAAGGAACGCATTCTCGAAAGTCTTGCCGTGCGTGTGCTCAATCCCGAGCTGAAGGGACAGATCCTTTGCCTTGTCGGGCCTCCCGGTATCGGTAAATCCTCCATCGGCAGATCCATTGCAGAAGCGATTTCACGGAAGTTTGTCCGTGTTTCCCTCGGCGGTGTGCGTGATGAAGCGGATATCCGAGGTCATCGCAAGACCTATGTCGGTGCAATGCCCGGCAGAATTATCACTGCACTCCAGCAGGCAGGCACCAGAAATCCTGTCGTGCTGCTGGATGAAATTGATAAGATGAGCAACGATTATAAGGGCGATCCCTCCGCAGCACTGCTGGAGGTGCTTGACAGCGAGCAGAATCATGCGTTCCGCGATCATTACATAGAAGTTCCGTTCGATTTAAGTCAGGTTATGTTCGTGGCAACTGCCAATACACTCGACACCATTCCCGCACCCCTGCGTGACAGAATGGAGATCATCGAACTGACGAGCTATACCCGTGAGGAGAAATTCCAGATCGCCAAGCTTCACCTTGTTGCAAAGCAGCTTACCGCACACGGACTCAAGCCCGTGCAGTGCCGCTTTGACGATGCGGTGCTCTACGAGATGATTGACGCCTATACCAAGGAAGCGGGTGTGCGTAATCTGGAACGTACCATCGGAACAGTATGCCGCAAGGCGGCAAAGGCAATCGCATCCGGTGAGCGTAAGCGTATCAGCGTCAAGTACAAGGATCTGAAGAATTACCTCGGTATTCCGAAATATCTGCCCGATCCGCAGAGCAAGCAGAATGCCGTTGGATTGGTAAACGGTCTTGCGTGGACATCCGTGGGCGGCGTGCTGATGCCGCTGGAAGCACTGGTGCTTGACGGGAAGGGGAGCATTGAAATTACAGGCTCACTGGGAAATGTTATGCAGGAAAGTGCAAAGATCGCAGTCAGCTATGTTCGCAGCATTGCGAAGGAATACGGCATAGCCCCCGATTTTTATAAGAAGAAGGATCTGCATATTCACGCTCCCGAGGGAGCTGTTCCGAAGGATGGCCCTTCCGCAGGTGTGACGATGACAACGGCACTGGTATCCGCCCTGTCGGGAATTCCCGTGCGTGCGGATGTGGCAATGACGGGTGAGATCACGCTGCACGGCAGAGTAATGCCCATCGGCGGTCTGCGTGAAAAGTCCATGGCAGCGTACAAGGCGGGGATTCGCACCGTGCTGATTCCCGAGGATAACCGTGCCGATCTTGAGGAAGTGGATGACGTGGTAAAGGAAGCAGTGACATTTATTCCCGTGCGTTATCTGTCGGAGGTGCTCAGTGCTGCACTTGCACAGCCGGAAACCAAAAAAACGACCGCATCCGGCAGCAAGAAGCCGGAGAAAGCAAGGACAGCGATACGAGCATAACAGGAGGAAACAATGAAATTCAATGACGCATCTTTCACAATGGCGTGCGGAAAATGTTCCCAGCTGCCAAAGCCCGAACGAATGGAATTTGCATTTCTTGGCCGTTCCAATGTCGGGAAATCCACATTGATCAACAAAATTGTCGGAAGAAAATCTCTTGCAAGGGTCAGTGCCGTACCCGGAAAGACGGCGACCATCAATTTTTACGCCGTTGATCATGTGTATTTTGTGGATCTGCCCGGTTATGGCTATGCAAAGACCTCGAAACCCGAACAGGAGCGTCTGAAGAAATTGATTTTCGGCTATCTGGAATCGGAACGGGATCTTCGGCTTGCTATTCAGCTTGTGGATATGCGTCATGCACCGTCGGCGGACGATCTGACGATGATCAATGCACTGATTGATGCGGAAATTCCGTTCATCATCGTATTTACCAAAGCGGACAAGCTGAACAAATCCGAACGTGAAAAGAGAATGCTTGAATTTGCAAATGAGATTCCGTGCTATGAGGATATTCATACGATCGCATTTTCGGCAAAAACCTTTGAGGGGCAGGAGGAGCTTCGTGCACTGCTGTCCGATATTGCAGAGGAATCCGATGACGAATAAAAACGGAGCTGCTCCATTTTGGAGCAGCTCCTGTTTTTTGCTTATTTTACGGGAAGTTCCGGAATCAGACCAACCACAAATTTCATAATGCTGAGCGAATCGGCAGGTGTCGGCTTCTTGTCGCAGTCAACATCTGCATTGGCGATCGCCTCATCGGAAAGATCGCCGGAGCCGAGCAATGCACGGTTCAGCGTGATGATGTCCAGAACATTGACATCCTTATCCAGATTGACATCACCATAGCGGATCGTTGTCGAAGGCGTATCCGCAGGCTTTGTTTCTTCATCGGAATCGTCCGCTGTGCTCTCGGTTGGCGGCTCTGTTTCTTTGGGAGGATCCGTCGGTGCGGGTGCAGCACCATAGTATTCCGAAATGGTAATACCGTTTGCACCCAGCGGAATCTTGTGATCGAGTCCGATGAATGTGCCATCCTCTGTTTTCCAGAGTGAGGGCAGTACGAAATTATACTTGACCTCATCCCATGTGCCGAAGTTGTCATATACCAGTCCGCCCGTGTCGCCGGAATTTTCATTGAAGCACCAGAATGTGTGATGAATGCGGTGTTCGATCATGAAATCACGCAGATACGTCATCCAAGCACGGTTCTTTCCGTCAGCGTCATGCTCCTCGTCAAGGAAACCGCCCCATTCGCCCATCAGCAGGGGAGCCATGCCCGTATCCTGAATGAAGAACCAGTTGTCATACCAGCAGTCGGCTAAAAGGGTTTCCTGCGTGAATCCGTCATAGAACCAGTCCTGTTCCCAGACAAGCGGGCCGTAGTCATGGGGAGAATAAACCAGCTGATCCTGATGCTCACCAAGGTCGATCGGGTAATCCTTCGCACCACGGAAGTTTCCGCCCCACCATGTATGATGATAGTAGCTATAGGGGTATCTTGAATAGACAACGTTCTGCGACGTCCAGTCCGCACCCTCTTCAAACTTCGGATAGACTTCAGTACCTTCCACCATGATCAGCAGATTCGGGTTGATGGCAAGCACTTTGGCAGCGGCAGTTTCTGCTGCGTATTTCCAGTTGGTAGGATCCTTGGAATCATCCCACTTTGCCATGAGATTGGGTGTATCAGCAGTTCCATGCGGCTCATTTTTCAGGTCGATCGCAAGGATGGTATCATCATCCTTGTAGTACTCCGTAAACCATTCCAGTGCCTCGAACCAGTCCTCTGTGCTGAATTTGTCCGTATACCAGAGGCTGATCTGATGACCTGCGGAATTGGTCTCGGCACAGTGAATGTCGATCATGATCTTGATACCAAGCTCTCTGCACCATTCAACCGCCTTGTTCCAGATGTCAAAACTGTACATGATCGTGCCGCCCTCAACCCCTTCAAGTGTCAGCTCGGGGTTGGAATACTGGTTCACCTTGGGTGGTGCAGGATCGGGATCGCCGTTTTTCCACTGGAGCAGAATCTCCGTGGACATGGGCACTCGCAGGAAATTGAAACCGTGATCAGCGATTTCCTGCAGCATTTCGTGCATATTTCTCGACCACACGCCGTCAAATACCTGACTGCCGACATTGTAGCCGAACCAGTTGCATCCCGTGAGCCACACAGGATTTCCGTCCATATCCACGATCTCGGCATTTTCATTGACATGGAGCCAGTCATCGTGGTATTCATCCGGCGTCGTTGCTGCGGTAACCATGCCGGCGGCGGTATTGGCAAGCATTGTGCCAACCAGTGCCGCAGAAACAAGCATTCTGGAAAGCCATGATTTCTTCATAAATATCCCCTCTTATTTCAGATTTGCGGCAGAAATACGCAGTTACCACTGCCGCATACTATACTATTTTAATCATAGCACATAATTTTCCCCGTGTCAAATGTTTTTTCATTTTTTGTCAAAAACGGTGTTCTGCATATTGCAGAACACCGTTGCATTTTATTCACTTAACATTGCCGCAAATTTCGGAAACAGCTCCAGACTGCGTTTTAAAATCCCATGGCAGTGGGCGATTGCCGTTCCGTAATTCGTCATGGGAACGTTCTGCTGTACTGCGGATTCCTGACGGAACTGCACTTCCTTCGGCGGGAGCATACACGCACCGCAATGGATCACAAGAGCATACTCCGACAGATCTCTTGGAAACTCAGTGCCGGATGTCCAGTGAAATTCCGGTTCGCAGCCGGCATGGGACTTCACCCAGTTCGGGAGCTTTACTGTGCCGATGTCGTTGCACTGGCGGTGATGGGTGCATCCTTCGGAAATCAGCACCTTGTCGCCGTCTTTGAGGGAATCAAGTGCTGCCGCACCCCGCACGACTGTTTCCAGATCACCCTTGTATCTTGCAAAGAGAATGGAAAACGAGGTCAGCGGAATTTCCTGCGGCACAAGCTTCGACACCCTCCCAAACGCCTGACTGTCAGTGATGACCATTCTTGGCGTTGCTGCGAGTTTTCCAAGTGTTTGCGTCACTTCCGTATCACGGCAGCAGACGGGGATCGCACCTGCTTCCAATGCTGCACGGATGATCTGCTGCTGGGGAAGGATCAGCCTGCCCTTCGGGGCGGATTCATCAATCGGAATCACCAGTACCAGTACATCGCCCGTGGAAATCAGGTCGGAAATGAGTGGTTTCTGCACGGCGTCCGGCTTTACCTGCTTTGCGATCAGTTCTTTCAGCTCTGTGATGCCAGCATTTGTTTTTGCACTTACCCAGATCTCATGAATAGAATCAGACTTCGGTGCATCCAAAAGATCGGACTTGTTATATGCCGTAATATAAGGGATATTTCGTTTTTGAAATTCAGAGATCAGAAATGCATCCTCCGCAGTTTTGCCAATCGTGCCGTCAATCACGAGCACAGCAATGTCAGTTTTTGCAAGAACGTTGAGGGATTTTTCCACACGCATTTTGCCGAGGTCGCCCTCATCGTCAATACCCGCAGTATCGACGATCATGACAGGACCGAGGGGCAAAAGCTCCATCGCCTTGTAGACGGGATCGGTGGTCGTGCCCTTCACATCCGATACAACGGAGAGGGACTGTCCGGTGACGGCATTGACAACGCTGGATTTTCCGGCGTTTCGTCTGCCAAAAAAAGCGATGTGGATGCGTTCGGAACTGGGGGTGTTGTTCAGGCTCATGGTGGTTTCTCCTTTATCAGAGTTCATACCGGATTATCTGATCATATACAAGGGGAATCAAGGATCAGAACCGGAAATCCCTGCTTCCATCTGCAATCTTATCCAATCTCTCTACCACAATATCACGCACCTTGTCGCTCTTGACATTGGCAAGCTCCTTCTGAATCAGTGCTTCGCCGATTGCCTTGGTTTCGGGGGACGCATAGTCCTCCAGATATTCCTTGAGGGTCATCAGGGCATTGGGATGGCAGCAGTTCTGGATCTGCTTTGTCTTGCAAAGCTGCATGAAGCGGTCGCCCGTTCTGCCCTCACGGTAGCAAGCCGTGCAGAAGGACGGGATGTAGCCGAGCTGCATCAGCCAGTTCACAACCTCATCAAGGGTGCGGTTATCCGAAACATCGAACTGTGCGGAATTTTCATCCTCCGGTTCGGGTTCGCAGTAGCCGCCGACGCTCGTTCTTGAACCGCCGCTGATCTGGGATACACCCAGATGGAGCACACGCTCACGGCACGCCTTGGACTCACGGGTGGATACGATCATGCCCGTGTACGGCACGGCAACACGGATGCAGGCACAGATCTTTGCAAAAATATCGTCGTTGATGCCGTTGTCGAACGCATCAGGGTCAATGTCATCCGCACGGCGGATTCTCGGTACGCTGATGGTGTGCGGACCTACGCCGAAACGTGCTTCCAGATGCTCTGCGTGCATCAGAATGCCTGCAAATTCATAGCGGTAATGCTCCAGACCGAACAGAACGCCCAGTCCCACATCGTCAATACCGCCCTCCATGGCTCTGTCATGGGCTTCGGTATGATATGCGTAGTTGTGTTTGGGACCTGTGGGGTGGAGCTGTTCATAGCTCTCCTTGTGGTAGGTTTCCTGAAAGAGAATGTATGTACCAATGCCTGCATCAGCAAGTTTCTTGTAATTCTCAACAGTGGTAGCGGCGATATTCACATTCACACGGCGGATCGCACCGTTCTTGTGCTGAATGCTGTAGATGGTCTTGATGCTCTCAAGAATGTACTCGATCGGGTTGTTCACCGGATCCTCGCCGGATTCGATAGCAAGACGCTTGTGTCCCATATCCTGAAGGGCAATGACTTCCTTTCTGATCTCCTCCTGTGTGAGCTTCTTGCGGCAGATATTCTTGTTCTTATAATGATAGGGGCAGTACACGCAGCCGTTCACACAGTAATTGGAAAGATACAGCGGTGCGAACATCACGATACGGTTGCCGTAAAAATCCTTCTTGATCTGTTCGGCAAGGGCACAGACCTCGGCATTGAGATCCTCCTCCTCGCAGGCAAGCAGCACGCTTGCGTCACGGTGGTTCAGTCCTTTCAGTTCCTTTGCCTTTTCGATAATGGATCTGATCAGCTCTCTGTCATTCTTATGTGCTTCTGCGAACGCTAAGGTTTCTTCGATTTCTTCGTGGCAGATAAATTCCTCCGCCTTGGGTGATTTGGGATCGTACATCGTAATTCCTCCTTCAATAAAAAATGCCCGAACGCATTCGGGCAGCAAACTTTCATGTGCAGCGGACAGTTCCCTGTGAATAAGGAAAAGCAGCCATTTGGAAATGTACTTCCACCTCATGAAATGTTCGGTGTCAGATGCGTATTGTTCAGCTTTCCCGTCAGCGTGCTTTCAGGTCAGCTTCCATGTTTATTATACCACATTGTTATGAAAATGTCAATGGTGACATTCTGATTTTTATTAAAAAAAAATCCCCCTTTTTAAAGGAGGCGAACTGCTTGTGGAAAAAGTATTGAATCCCCGCCCATGGCGGGGGATTCAATAACAATCAAAGCGTTAAAGTGTTTGAGAGCTTCGCCGCCGTACCTTTTCAACGGCGGCGAATGTATTTTTTACAGGAAAATATATTTGAGAATGAACAGTACTGCCAGCACATACACGACGGGATTTATCTTCTTTGCCTTACCGCAAGCGAGGTTGATCAGTACATAGGAGATCACACCGATGGAGATGCCCTCGGAAATACTGTAGAACAGGGGCATTGCAATCACACACAGATATGCGGGAATGACAGAAGTGTAATTGTCGTCTGTGAATTTGAGCTGTGTGATATTGCTGAACATCAGGAATCCCACGATGAGCAGAGCCGGTGCTGTTGCAAAGGACGGAATCGCTGTGAATATAGGGGCAAAGAACATGGAAAGCAGGAACATAATTGCAGTTGTCAGTGCCGTAAGACCCGTTCTGCCGCCGGCTGCCACACCTGCGGAGGATTCGACGAATGTGGTGGTTGTGGAAGTACCCAGTACCGCACCTGCGGAGGTTGCGATTGCATCTGCAAGCAGTGCGGGACGAATCTTCGGAAGTCTGCCTTCCTCATCGAGCATATCTGCCTTGGAAGCAACGCCGATGAGCGTACCGAGTGTATCGAACAGGTCAACGAACAGGAAGGAGAAGATGATAACAATAAAATTGAAAATGCCCACACCGGTGAAATCCACGTTGAAGCACTGACCGAAGGTTTCGCCGAGCTTGGAGAAATCGGTTACTGCAAATGTCGGGAGCAGAGAATAATAGCCGTTTGCAGCGTCCACGGTGTAAATGCCGGTGAACTGGCAGAGGATACCGAGGAGCCATGTTGCCAGAATACCGATCAGGATGGAGCCCTTGACCTTGCGGATATAGAGGATACCTGTCAGCAATGTACCGATGATTGCCAGAAGTGCACAGATACCGGAGGTTGTGAAGTTATCACGGAAGCTTACGATGGAAACCAGAGTGGAGGAGTTCGCCACAGTCAGTCCTGCATTCTGCAGTCCGATAAAGGCGATGAACAGACCGATACCCACGGATACGGCGTGTTTCAGCGAAAGCGGGATGGCGTTGAAGATCGCCTCTCTGACTTTCGTAAGGGACAGGATGATGAAGATGATGCCTTCAATGAATACCGCAAGCAGTGCAACCTGCCACG
>JAZOBK010000062.1:0-5109 GCA_045595985.1 Oscillospiraceae bacterium | reverse complement strand
CTGCACACATAGTAGGTTGTCTTGTTATTCAGCAAAGGATATTTCTCGGTCTCACACACTACCGAAACATTCGCCAGAAATGGGAGATTCATGCGAATTTCCGATGGTTCGGTTGTTCCGTCCATAACAATTGTAATATGCTCCGGCGGATTTTCAAACAAGAGCTTTGCCAGCAAAAACAGACTATGCCCTGCCGGATAATCCTCCGCCTGTGCGGATAAAAAGGCGAACTGCTTTTCTGCAAGCTCTCTGTACTTTTCCTCCTCCGTCAGCTGATACAGACGCACGAAATTATACGCCATCACGGAATTTCCGCTTGGAATCGCCCCGTCATAGGTTTCCTTCGGATTCATGAACAGCTCGGTGCTGTCGGCTTCACAAAGGAAGAAGCCGCCGTTTTCATCTGCAAATCGTTTTACAGCTTCATGACAGAACGCCTTCGCTTTGTCGAGATAATTACTGTCAAGTGTGGAATTGTACAGCTCTACAAGTGCACAAATATAGTACGCATAATCATCCAGAAACGCCTTGTCAGAGCGATTCCCGTCACGGAAGCTTGTATAGAGCTGTAAGCCATCACACAAATTCTGTTCCAGAAATTGCTGTGCATTTTCTGCAGTTTTCAGATACTTTTCATTCTTTGAAATTCGATACAGCATCGCCATCGCCGTAATCATCATAGAATTCCACGACAACAGAATTTTGTCATCAAGATGAAGCCTTGTACGATTTCTTCGGTATTCATATAACTTCTTCATTTCCTCTGAGAAATTCGATTCTGTATCATTACTTTTCAGCAGATTTGGTATATTCACGCCCTCAAAGTTGCCTTTTGACGTAATATCATAAGTTTGTGCAAATTTTGTTCCTCTTTCTTCTCCTAAAGCATTCAAGATTTCTTCAAGCGAAAAAGTATAGAATTTCCCCTCTACACCGTCGCTGTCTGCATCCTGTGCGCTGTAAAATCCGCCCTCCTGCGAAGTCATCTCACGAATTATATAATTCGCTGTTTTCACGGAAGTTTCAAGATATACAGGATTTTTCGTCATACTGTAAGCCGCACTGTACGCCATAATCAGCAAAGCATTGTCATAGAGCATTTTCTCAAAATGGGGTGCAAGGAAATACTTGTCTGTAGAGTATCTCGAAAAGCCGCCTCCAATGTGGTCAAATATACCGCCTTTTCTCATTTGAATCAGAGTTTTTTTAACCATTTTCATCGCAACAGAATCATCACTTATTTTTGAATACATCATCAGAAACAGCAGATTATGCGGTGTAGGGAATTTAGGTGCTCGTCCAAAGCCGCCGTGGATTCTGTCAAAGCTTCGATTGAAATGCTGCACGGCCTCTTCCACCAGATTTCCGTTGCTAGTGTTGGATGAGGATTCAGACTTCTTCAAGTGCGAAATGATCTCCTCCGCCGATTCCAGAAGCTCCGCTTTTTTGGTGTTCCACAGCTCTGCAATCGTTCGCAGCAAATCCGAAAAGCCGGGCATCCCATAGCGTGACTGCACAGGAAAATACGTCCCTGCAAAACACGGCTTTTTATCGCAAGTCATAAAAATACTTGTCGGCCAGCCGCCGCTGCCCGTGAATGCCTGACACACTGCCATATACACGCTGTCGATGTCGGGGCGTTCCTCACGATCGACCTTGATGGAAATAAAATGCTTGTTGAGAATTCCCGCCGTTTTCTCGTCCTCGAAACTCTCGTGTGCCATCACATGGCACCAGTGGCATGTGCTGTAGCCGATGCTCAGGAAGATGGGCTTGTTCTCGGATTTTCCCCTTGCAAATGCCTCCTCGCACCACGGATACCAGTTCACGGGGTTATCGGCGTGCTGGAGCAGATAGGGGCTTGTGGAATATTTCAGATGGTTGCTCATGTTCGTTTCCTCCCAAAGTTCATTTTCATTAGTATAGCCTTTCCCAATCAGCAAATACTAAACAGAAAGAACTGAGGAGAATTTTCGATGCAAAAGGACTATTTCAAGGGCTGGTACTTCAAGTGCAGTAACGATACACAGACCATCGCATTTATCCCTGCCTTTCATCGCACGGGGCACAAAGAAACAGCATCCCTACAGATCATCACAGACGATGCGGCATTCAATCTTCCCTTTGATTCGCTGGAATATCAGGAAAAACCACTGGCTGTGCGCATCGGTGACAGCATATTTTCTGAAAAAGACATCCGCCTGAATATCCGGACGGCCAAGATCACGGTGCAAGGAACACTTCGTTTCGGGAAACTTTCACCACTCCGCTATGACATCATGGGGCCGTTTCAGTTTGTGCCATTTATGCAGTGCCGGCACAGCGTTTTCAGCATGGGTCATCGGATAGACGGACAGCTTACCATTAACGGACAGGTATATCATTTTCGGAACGGTATGGGCTATATTGAGGGGGACTGCGGCAGTTCCTTTCCGGAGCGATACATCTGGACGCAGTGCAGCTTTTCAGAGGGCTCGCTGATGCTGTCTGTGGCGGATATTCCGCTGTATGGGTTGCATTTTACTGGCATCATCGGTGTTGTTATGCTGAATGGAAAAGAACATCGCATCGCCACCTATCTCGGTGCGAAGGTGCAGCATATCGGAAAGAATACCGTTACTGTCCGACAGGGAGAATATACGCTGACTGCAAAGCTTCTCGAAAAGAACGCCCATCCATTACTTGCACCGGATCATGGAAACATGAACCGCACCATTCACGAAAGTGCATCCTGTAATGCTTGCTATCGGTTTTCCTACAAAGGGAAAATGCTGTGTGAGTTTACAAGTGACAGGGCTAGTTTTGAATTTGAATATCAGTGAAAAGAGCTTGCCGAATCAGGACAAGCTCTCTTATTAATATGCAGCCTATTATGTTTCTTTCTGTAATGGCATTAAAACTCAAATTCAACTTTAACTGCCTGATTATCCGCTGTTAGCGTGCCATCAACTTTATATATTAGCAATGCTTCTTTTAAACCCATCAGCAATTCTTGTTTCCTATCGAATGCCATGCTGACAATTGGACTTTCCCATGTGGTATCCAGACTCCAGATACGAGTATTAGGCATTTGGTTCTGTTTTCTCAAAGGAAGTATGAGTTCAAGGTCTTTCCAATGAAAATAGAATAAATCTTCATCCGGATAATCTCTGTGTGTTCCAATCCCGAACAGATAGACATCTTTCTGATGATCAATCACCCAACTTGTTGGATTGAGTATTGATATTGCTGCCATAAGCAAGGTAAAGTCGTTTGTATTCCATAGTTTCTAATCCTTTCTGTTACATCATCATTCCAATTTCTTCTGTTTCCTCATAGCCCTCACAATCGCTCACAGCGGTTTCCAAGTTTTCATCGGGTGTTTCCCCGACTTCCTGTCTGTCGTCGCACACGTGCCCCGAACTGAGGCAGGATTCTGCGTGAGGTGAGTGGGTATGCCGCCCTTGGATATAAACACGCTGCTCACGGGTGGCAATTCGTTCCTGTTTCAGCCTTTCACGCTGTGCGATGGCATCTTCGGGATGTCTCCACGCAATATTGCCGCTGAGATGCTTGAGCAAATGCTTTCGGCAATTCTTGAATTCGTCACCGATCAGCCCAAGGTTCAAGAGCCACACTCGGAAGCTGTACCGCATATTATCGCTGTGTGACACACTAGGCGAGCAGTACTTCTTGGTCATTGCCGCATTGCTGATGGCAAGTGCAAGTACAATCTGCGCCCTGACCTCACCTGCATGGAGTGAAGCATTACAGCAACGGATTTCATAATGTCCATGCTGAAAAAAGCTGTGCAGATTCAAAGCATGGTATCTCGTGTTTGAGTAGTGACGATACTGTTCACTCATGTTGCCTCTGTACCATAGTTCCTTGATCTTCTCAATGGTTTTGGGCTTCTTCCGATTCAGTTCCTCAATGAACCTCGGATCGGATTTCGCACAATAACCGCTTCTGGCTGATGATACCTGCAATGCATCCCACAGGAAATCTTCTTTGCTTGCAAAGATATTCACAAGGTTACGTATCTGCTGTGGGGTGTAGTCATCCGCAGAGATGTGAATGTGTGTACCGCAGCAGTATTCCGGGCCGCATCTACCCTTTGCATGGCGTAATGCTCGGATGACCTCCTGCAGAAGCGGAATATCCTCGTATCCAAGCACCGGGCTGTTCAGCTCTACGCTGTATGATTTTGATGCGTGATTGCCGTTTGCGTCCACACAGCGGATACTGCCGTCATAAACGATTGACCATTCTCTGCCTTGCTCATCATCGACAGTGTATTTGTCATAAGTGCCGCCCTCGTGATTTGGTGTACCTCCAAGCACCTTTGCGATAGCCTTTGCTGCCTGACAGCGTGTGAGTCCTGTCATTTCAATTTCGATACCGAAGTTTCTTGTCTTGATGCCTTCAAAATTTCCTGCCAATTTATCACCTTCTTTCTAAATTTGCTGTTGATTTTTTCGAAGAATTGTGCTATAATAATAACAGCAAGATTTATCACCCACTTTCAAAGGAGGTTTTTATATGCCGAATATCAAACCTGTATCCGATTTGAGAAACTATACTGAGGTTCTCCGTGACATTGCTGTTGGTGAACCCGTTTTTCTCACGAAGAACGGCAGAGGTCGTTATGTGATTGTCGATATGGAAGATTACGAGAATCAGCATGCCGCTTTGAAATTGCTTTCTGCACTTTCCAAAGCTGAAAAAACTGCAGAGGAGAAAGGCTGGCTTTCCGAAGAAGACGCTGATGCCGCAATTGACAGCTTATGATGAAACTGAGAATTAACCCCGAAGTCATTGAGGATATTGCAGAAATCAAGCGATATATTCGGGAAGAACTCTGCAATCCAATTGCAGCTGACCGTATTGCCAAAAGGATTGTTTCTGCATATAAAGGGCTGAAAACTGCACCTTTTATCGGAGCCCCACTTGATTCAGTTCTTGAGGTGAAAACAGATTACCGTTTTCTTGTTTGCGGAAACTATCTCATTTTCTACAAGGTAAAGGATGACGTAATTTCCATTTATCGTGTTATGAACGGTCGCCGTGATTACTGTCGCCAGCTGTTTGGTATGAGTCATATACAGATTGCTGACGATGAGGAAGTAT
>JAZOBK010000061.1:0-7408 GCA_045595985.1 Oscillospiraceae bacterium | reverse complement strand
TGTTTTTACAACTGTACCGCCGGGAATTGTTTTATACCATGCGTACTTGAGTCCGTTACCTGTTGCTGTTACAGTTGCTTTTGCTGTAGAACCGATTGCTGTGTATGAAGTTTCAGGGTGTTTTGTAATTGCCACCTTGCTTTTAAGTGTAACTGTATTAGATTGCTTTGTATTATTATACTGGTCGGTTACAATACAGTATACCTGACGACCGCTTATACTTGCTAACATTGCTATAGAGTATGTTGAAGTTGTAACCGTAGATTTCTGAAATGCTGAATCTGTGGGGTTTTTATAATACCACTGGTACTTAAGACCATTACCTGTAGCTGTTACAGATGTTTTGACAGTTGAATTCACTGTTGCTGATGCATTTGTAGGCTGACTTGTGATTGCCACCTTGCTTTTAAGTGTAACTGTATATGTTCGCTTTGTATTACCGTATTTGTCAGTTATAATACAATAAAGCTGACGACCGCTAATTCCAGCTGTCATTGTGCAAGAGTATTTAGAGCTTGTTCCGGCTTTTGTGTATTTTGTGTCTCCGGGAGATTTTACATACCATTGATATTTTAATCCGTCACCCCTTGCAGAAACACTGACTGTTGCAGTTGAGCCAATTGTAGCAAATGTGCTTTTAGGCTCCTGTGTAATTGTTAATGGAGTTGCCGCACCGGCTTTTTTAACTATCAAAGTATCAAAAGTAGTGCCGCCTGTATAGGCAACAGAGTTTTCCATGGTGGCTGCCGAAGCTTTTACACCGGGGATGAGATTTAGCAACAGTAAGAAAATAAATGCAAATACTGCCGCTACCAATAGATGTTTTTTTCTTTTGACGTGCATTGTTTAAATACCTCCTGGATTATGTATAATTAGTAAATGTTGAAAAGCAATCTTTTCAACACAATACGATAATAATAATAATAACATTTTTTGATCAATATGTAAATATTTTCCAACAAGTTTTGGTGCATTATACAAAAAACAAAAAAGATCGGGGATTTTATACACAATAATTGCACGGTTTGATTTTGTGCTGTGTTTTGGAAAAATCAATCTAAAGATTGGTTTGATGAGAATAACCGAGTAATTACCAATCATACTCTCAACAAGCCCAGCATAGAATTCAATAGAAAATATTTCCGAGGTGAATTCTATGAATAAAGCAAAGCGAAAGATTATTACGGGAGCGATAGCTGCAGTATGTGTAGTCGGAGGAATGACGGCTGTTTCCGTAATAGGAGAAAAAGCAGAGAACGCTGCTGTACCATTATCACTGACCTCTTATGAAAGTCAGAAGCCTCTTATTATCCTCGACGCAGGGCATGGCGGCATGGACGGGGGATGTTCCTCTGCCAACGGCGATGTCGAAAAGAATATCAACCTTGCCATTCTGCTTAACCTCCGTGAACTGCTGGAAATGTCGGGATATACGGTGGTAGTTACCCGTGATACGGATATTTCCATTCATGATGAGGGCATTGAGGGCATTGCCAACCAGAAAAGCTCGGATATGGACAACAGACTGGAGATTTTCAATAGCTCGGACAATGCCATCTGCATTTCCATCCATCAGAACCAGTTCACCGATCCGCAATACAGCGGTGCACAGATGTTTTATTCCGATACCAACTCCGCAAGCGGAACCCTTGCACAGATGATTCAGAACCAGTTCGTGCAGTTTCTGCAACCCGATAACACCCGTGAGATCAAGCTCTGCGGCAAGGAACTGTTTCTCTGCTATTTCAGCGAAAATCCCACGGTCATGGTCGAATGCGGCTTTCTCTCCAACCCCGAAGAAGCCGCAAAGCTCGTAACGGAGGAATACCAGCGTCAGGTGGCGTTTACGGTGTATGCAGCACTGATGCAGTACTGTGCGGATGCAAACTAAAGCCAAACCTCCCCGTGAATCATTTCACGGGGAGGTTTCTGCAGAAAGGAAAAATGTTATTTCATAGTAATGGAATTGATCACGCCGCTGACAGTGTCCATAGAATCGGTTATGACCTCAACAGAATAGTCACTGTTCAGATCGGATGCGTCATAAAAACGGAAAAGAGAACTAAAAGCCTGCTTGTTGTCTTTAAATGTGACATTCTTATTAATGTATAGCACGCCGCAGATATCCTCATCTTCATAAACATAGGCATCGGAACCACAACAGATACCGCACTTTAAGGTCGCAAGCTCGCAGAAAGCATACGCCTTGTCATAATCCGTATAATCATAATCATTCAGATCAAGCAATACCACGCATTTGTCCTGCTCATAAGAGGAATCCGGATAACCGCCGCAAAGCTTTTCATAGCCTTCCTCCAGATTCTTCGGCTCCGGAAGCTTTACCCCATTAAGCTGATACAGGTCAACCTGATGCAGCAATGGAAAAGCCTCTGCCTCACCATCGGTAATGATGATAAAACCCTGTTTGGAATTATCCTCCGATACCAGTTGATAGGTAGTTGTTCCGGATTCTTCGCCTTCTTCAAGAAGCGAAAAACCGTCAGGAATCATCAGGGAAAAATAATCATTCTCTACAAGCTGCCCGTTCTCGATGTGTGTCGAATACTGTGTAAAATTCTCACCTTTTCCGCACGTTTCATACATCGGACGCAGGTAATCTTCTTCAAACTTCTTGATTGCAAGACTCGGATAAACGACTGTTCCGCAAACGATCACTGCCGCAGCAGCCACAACTGCACCTATAATATACGTCATTGCTTTTACTTTCATGATAACGCCTCCTTTATCTTTTGTTTTAACAAAATGTGAAATTTATTTGTACGATTCATATTGTGTTAATATTATATCATTTGTTTGTTCAAATGTCAATAGGGTTTTGAAATTTTTTCAGAAACTTGATAACATCCATAAAAAACAGAAATCCCCATCGGATTACTTCTCCGATGGGGATGTTTCCTAAGCCTTCGCTGCTTTCGGCATACTTCGCAAAAGATACAAACCGTACGCAACACAGAGCACTGTAATGATGATCGTTGTGATGATCTGCATTGTCATGCTTCCCTCAACACCGAAATAACTTGTGCTGTTGACAACGGCATGGGCAATGATGCAAGGGATGATACTCTTGCCGACATAGAACAGCACCGTAAAGCAGAAGCCAATGGCACTGGCGTAAATGAGCTGGCACAGATTTTCCACAAGCTCCGCACCACGCAGGAGATTCACGATATGCCCGAAACCGAATGTCAGGGAAGAAACCACGATGGCACTTTTTACATTATCCCTGCACATCGCCTTGAAGAGAAATCCACGGAAAATCAATTCCTCCAGAAATCCCACGCAGCACATGGAAACGATGAACAGAATCACTTCCACAGCAGAACCCTTGCAGGAGATGCCATTCCAGAAATTGACAGATGCCAGTACAAGCAAGGGGATAAAATACAGAAGCTTCGCAGAACTCCCCTTGCATCCGCAAAGTCCGAAATATTTCATCAGCTCATTCTTTCGTACAAACAGGAACAGAATCCCGGAAAGCACCAACGCAAAGAACGCTGTTATGAGTTTCGGGATGCCGACGCTCTCGGAAATACTGTCCGCCGTACTGAATCCTACCACATAGATGATGATCCACATCACCGCAAACCAGATCTCGCTTTTCTCAAATAATTTTCTCATTCTGCTTCTCCTCTCATCATTCCGATCACACTATGGCAGTCATCTGATACAACATCGTTATCAACTCCGAATACTTTTTTCTATTGCTTTCATTATACTAAATAATTGTATGAAAGTCAACTTCTCCCAAATCCTTGCAATCCTCACCCTTATATGATATAATAGAAGCAGTGAAACAATTGCACGGAATTTGGGCACAAATCCATACAGAAAGCAGGGAAACTATGGCAAAAAAAGACAGACCGGTATACATCTGCAGCGAATGCGGCTATGAGAGTCCCAAGTGGAACGGCTGCTGTCAGGGCTGCGGTGAATGGAATACACTGGAAGAAGTGCTGCCCATGCAGCACAGCAGCGGCGGCAGTCACACGATTCGGAATCTTTCCGACAAGATCCACCGCATTGACGATATCGACACGGACAACGAAGTCCGCTACCGCACGGGATGCGGGGAGCTTGACAGAGTTCTTGGCGGCGGTCTGGTGAAGGGTTCGATCGTTCTGCTTGGCGGTGAACCCGGCATCGGAAAAAGCACACTGCTTTTGCAGATCTGCCAGTATCTTGGCGAAAGTCACTCGGTACTCTACATTTCGGGCGAGGAATCGGCAAGGCAGCTCAAACTCCGTGCACAGCGGCTGAACGTCAATTCCGAACGGCTGTACATCCTCACGGAGAATGACGCACAGGCGATCTGCGATACGATTGCAGCGTCAAAGCCCGATATTGTGATCATCGACTCCATCCAGACTATGCAGATTCAGCAGCTCTCCTCCAGTCCGGGCAGTCTGACGCAGGTCAGGGAATGTACCAACCTGTTCATGCATACGGCGAAAACACTCGAAATCCCCGTATTCATCGTCGGTCACGTCAACAAGGACGGTATGATCGCAGGCCCGAAGGTCATGGAACATATCGTGGACACGGTGCTGTTCTTTGAGGGTGAGCGGCACATGAGCTATCGTGTGCTGCGTGCGGTGAAGAATCGTTTTGGCTCAACGAACGAGATCGGCGTGTTCGATATGCAGGACAAGGGGCTGAAGGAAGTGGAGAATCCGTCGCAGATGCTGCTGGCGGGGCGTCCGCTGGGTGTTTCGGGAACCTGTATTGCGTGTGTGATGGAGGGTTCACGACCGATTCTTGCCGAGGTACAGACGCTCGTTTCCAAGAGTGCGTATTCTGCACCGAAACGGACGGCAACGGGATTTGACTACAACCGCATGGCGATTCTGCTGGCGGTACTGGAAAAGAGATTTGGTCTTGTTTTCGGGGCTTTGGATGTGTATCTGAATATCGTCGGGGGATTCAAGCTGGATGAGCCTGCGGGTGATCTGCCGGTGGCACTGGCTCTGTATTCGGGACTGACGGACAGGGCATTGCCGGATAAGCTGATTGCAATCGGCGAAGTGGGACTTGGCGGAGAGATCCGCAATGTTTCGCATATTGTACGCCGTGTGCAGGAAGCACAGCGGATGGGATTTGAAGTGTGCATCGTCCCGAAACAGGCACTCTCGGCATTGCCGAAAAGCTCCAAGACGCTGCGGATCTTCGGGGTGAGCAATTTGCGGCAGGCTTTCTCGGCGTTGGGGAAGCTGCAGGAGGAAGAGGCAGCGAGTGGAACGTAAATAAGAATTTTGGGAGATATTTAAAATGAAACTTGACGGTTTTGGATTATTCGTGGATGATATGCCCACAATGGTGCGTTTTTATAGGGATGTACTCGGTTTTGAAATTACCGAAGATGAGAATGCAGTGAATGTATATTTAATAAAAGATGGAACGCTTTTTATGCTTTACGAACGAAAAAATTTTGAGAAAATGACGAATAGGAAGTATGAATATCTCAAGGGTTTCAATGGACATTTTGAAATTGCTCTTTATGTTGATACCTTTGATGAGGTTGACAAGACTTATAATGACGCAATTTCAAAGGGTGCCGTTTCGGTATTACCGCCTGAAAATGAGCCTTGGGGACAACGCACCTGCTACATAGCTGATCCAGAAGGAAATCTAATTGAGATTGGTTCTTTCAATCGCCCTTTTGAAAGTAAGACAAATTTCAATGGAGTGCAATAACAAATTCCAATTTATCAGCATAAACAGGAGGTCCACATGAAATTCACCTACTGCCCGCACTGCGGCACAAAAGCGATTCCCCGCCCCATCGGGGACGAGGGGCTGATCCCCTACTGCGAAAACTGCAATATTCCCTTGTTTCCGATGTTTTCGACCTGCGTATTGAGTGTAGTCATCAATGAACTGCACGAGGTCGCACTCATTCGTCAAAGCTATGGAAGCGGTCGGTTCGTAGGGATTGCGGGATACATGAAATGCGAAGAAACTGCCGAAGAATCGGCAAAACGAGAGATCATCGAGGAAATCGGACTTATGCCGGAGAAGCTCACATTTCTGGAAAGCCACTGGTATGAGGGGAAGGATATGCTCATGCTGGGCTTTGCGGCAAACGTAAAGAAGGCAGACTTCCGGCTGTCCGATGAGGTTTCTGAGGCACAGTGGTTCAACTTTGACGAAGCCGCAAGGACGGTTCGGGAGGGAAGTATCATTCAGAAGCTGATTCTGTCTGCACAAAAGAAAATTGACGAAATGATATAAAAATAAGGTACACGATGATAGCTCGTGTACCTTTTTCGTTTATCTGAACATATCCCACAAAAGGCAGCATCCGTAAATCACAGGCTGATGCACCACATAAATTTCCAGAGCATGACGGCCGATGAAATTCAGCGGAGGGATGCCTTTCCATGTGGCTTTCGGGAGGAATTTCCCGATCAGACGGAACATAAAATATCCTGTGAGAAATAAAAACAGCCATGGAAACAGCGGAAAGTAGTCCGTTGAGTAAAATTCCGGAAAATCAAACCCAAAATAAGTCGTGAAATAATTGGCATAGAGCCAGTCGGGGAGGTGTATCAGTTCATTCCCGAAGAATCCCAGATACCCCCATGAGATATGACGGGTGAACAGGAACAGTACAAGGCTCAATGCCAGTCCAAGAACTGCCGGAATCTTTTCCAGCAGGGGTTTGAGGGGAATCATCAGCAGCATACATGAACCGATAAGGGTAAGCACGCCGAATATGACGATTTCGTTCGGCATAAAAATTGCTGTCACAAGCGTGACGACCGCACCGATCCCGAATACCAAAAGCCCCCGTTTCAAGGGCTTTTTGCTCATTCCTGCACAGAATCCCGACAGCAGAATGAACGTACAGCAAATGCATTGCTGCCAGATATAGGCACCGTTTCCGTAATACCAATCCCATTCCACACCGAAAATGTAGACCAAATCCCAGATGGCATGATAAAGAACCATGTTGATGACGGTAAATCCCCGAATGGTGTCGAGGAGGGCGGTGCGGGGATGTTTCGTTTGTTCCATGATAGTACCCCCTTTGGATATAAAAAATCCGCTTCGTATGAAGCGGATTGAGAAGCCGGCACCGAACTAATTTCCCAGGTCGTGACCAACCAAGTATTTTCGTCGCGAAAGAGCTTAACTGCCGTGTTCGGAATGGGAACGGGTGGGACCTCTTTGCAATAAGCACCGGCAATGAAAAACAGAAGATAAAGACAAATGCGAATGGGGAGAGAATCTGAAGGAACAGATTCGTTGAAAGGAAAAGTGTTCGACCGATTAGTATCTGCAAGCTAAACATGTCACCATGCTTACACATCAGACCTATCAACCTCATCGTCTATAAGGGGTCTTACCATAAAGGGGGATATCTTATCTTGAGGACGGCTTCACGCTT
>JAZOBK010000060.1:0-7618 GCA_045595985.1 Oscillospiraceae bacterium | reverse complement strand
CCCGTTCATTACGAATGAACTGCTCTACCGACTGAGCCACACAAGCATTGATATTCAGTTTTAATTTTGCAAGGCTTGCTGTGTCCGTTTGTGATGTCGCTTTAACGACAACTCAAGACCCGTTCATTACGAATGAACTGCACTGTCACTGTTCTACGCAAGCATCTGTTCAGTTACCAAGAAACTATTCCGGCAGTCTGTAACACAACAAAATTATTATATCACATCCTGCCGGAATTGTCAAGCATTTTTTAAACGAAAATACAGCCTCATTTCTCATCCGGAAAACTGAACAGCTCCTCCACGGTTACACCGAAAACCTTTGCAATATCCATCGCAAGCTTGAGGGAAGGATTGTACTGCCCTCTTTCCAGGCGAATGATCGTTTCACGCCGCACACCGACCAGTTCCGCAAGATCGCCCTGCTTCATATTGTATTTCGCACGGTATTCCTTTAGTTTAGTGATCAGTTCAGGCATTTTACGCCTCCTCTTCTACATCGGAAACGCTGTATTTTCGTTCTATCAGCAGGAAGAAACCGCTTCGCATTGCCGCAAACAATCCAAACGACATAAAGAATGCACTGCCGAGGTTGGATGCGTTCAATTCCACCGTAACGCTAAAATCCAGAACGTTCAGTACTACAACTCCCACAATGCCGATGATGATCATCAACGCACAGGTATAGCCTTCTGCTTTGTTTAGACTTTCCTTTGCCATCTCATCCTCCTTTACCAACTTAGAACCGCTGAATTTAGGAGCAATCCAAAGAAACACTGCAACAATCATGAAAAGGCAGAATATGCTGCTGATTAGAAATGGTATATTCTGTCCCCGACATCCCATAAAATCCATTATCAGATTTGAGCCATTGCAAAGCATGATCGACAGATAGGCAAGAAACGCTGATATATGTTCCTGATAAAGCGTGCGTGCCTTTTTTCTATTCTTTCCCATGATGTAAACCTCCATGTATACTTCGAGTGATATTTTTGTCACTTTATGTGATAATTATATCACATTGAATATGACGTGTCAATAGGGAAGTGACAAATTTATCACTTTCGGAAAAACGCACAAAGAAGCAGACAAGTATTTGGCGATTTTAAACAAATCACAGGAACGCGGAAAAAAATAAAAATGCACCGCCGAAACGGTGCATTTCAAAAAATCGCTTACTTGTTTACAGCTTCCTTCAGGTTCTTACCAGCCTTGAAAGCGGGAGCCTTGCAAGCCGGAACATCCTGCATCTCGCCTGTGCGGGGGTTCTTGCACTTCTTTGCACTACGCTCACGAACCTCAAATACGCCAAAGCCTGTCAGGGAAACCTTTTCACCTGCTACCAGTGTATCCTTGATAGATTCCAGAACTGCATTTACTGCCAGATCTGCGTCCTTTTTAGAGCAGTCGAGCTTTTCAGCAACTGCCTGAATCAGTTCAGCTTTTTTCATGGTTACATCCTCCAAATAGTAATAATATATTAGTATTATAAACGATAATTAGGGATTTGTCAAGATTTTTTGGAAAAATCGGCGTTCTTACAGATTTTAGGACTGTTTTCCGTCTTTTTTTAGATAATATCATAGAAATTGCCCAAAAACCCCCGAAAAACCTTGACAAATGCGGTATCCCCTGTTCCGCAGCTCTCTACCTTATTAATATAATACCGTTTTCCGACTTTGCAGATCATACCATCTCCGGATTGATTTTCGTTTTTCCTGTTTCGCAAACCATATATGCAATATTCTCCCCATACTGCCCGCCAATATCCGCCAGAACAGCCTTTTTGACAGGAATTGATTTCCTAAAACGGAATATGGCAGGATTTTTACCATTCCTCACCAATATTTTCAATTTTTTCAAAAAGATTTTCATAAACCACTTGTCATTCCTTTTAAAAAATGATATAATATCTTTATACATGTTAATTTCAGAAAGGACTGTCTTATACAGCAGGAGCTATTAAGGAAACTTCCTGCTGTTTCAACCTGACAGATGGATATGATAATGGGTAAGTTTTTTTCTAACATATGGACAAAGCGTGGCATTTCACTTCTCAGTCCGCTGTACTGTGTACCGGTCGTGTATTTGTCCTATCTTTCGATCTTCTACGAAATGTCGGTCATCAACCCCACCACGGTCTGTGTTCTGCTGTCCGCCGTTTCTTTGATCGCACTGGTGATCATGCTGTATACCAGAAAACAGTTTCTGACGATCGTTACAAGTCTGGTGCTGCTTCCGGCATTGCTGCCGGCGGTGCTGCTGTATTTCGGGCAATGGCACGTGCTGATCCCCCTACTGGTCGTAGCTCTGATCATCTTCTTCTTCTCGGGACTCGGAGAAACGGCAAAGACGGTATACGGAACGATTTTTGTGCTTCTGTACCTGCTTGGCTCCCTGGTTTACTTCCTGATGACCACACTCTTTGCACCGTCCACCGTTTCCAACGTGGTGGAAAGCGGGATTTCGCCTTCGGGGGATTACCGTTACGAAGTGATCAACACCATCGACAGTTCCGACGGCAGTACCACTGTGATTGTAGAACCGAACACAATGGACAATGACATGGATATGGTGGTCTTCTATATCCGTGGTATGGACCGTACCGTTTTCCTCACGCGTCCCTTGCAGCAGACCTGCAAAATCGAATGGAAAACCGAAAAGCGTACTGCCATTACCTCTAAGATTTCCTCCATTTCCAGAGATATTACGGTAACCCTTAGCGACGCACAGATGGAAATGCTGGGACTTCCCGCATATGAGGTGACCTACAGCGGCAGCTCTCCCGTGAAAATGATGCCTGAGCAGTACCATGCGATCGAAGTCACACTGACAGCCGATCAGATGGCAGCACTGCAGACGGATCAGGAAGTTTACAAGCTTGATGTTCTGAGTGACAATGCACTGAAAAAATTGGGAATTACCGTTAAGGATCTCAGAACCATGAGATTTTCCGAGCTGAAGGATGCAGATCTGGTAAAGCTTGGTGTTCCCGATGAGGGCGATGTTATGTACTGTAACGGCAAGCCGGTATTCCGCTATTTCATTGCAATTCTGGAGGAATACTTTGACATCTCCAAGCAGGAGCTTGAATTTGCTTAAATAATAACCGGTATACCGGTTTTATATCAGAAAATAATATGAGGAGGTTCGTTATGAGCGAATTTTTCAAAAACATTGGCAAGATCCCCTATGAGGGCAAGGGTTCTGACAACCCGTTGGCATTCAAGTACTACAATCCCGATGAAGTAGTCGGCGGCAAGACGATGAAAGAGCAGCTGAAGTTCGCTCTGGCGTGGTGGCACGCAATGGGCGGCGACGGCACGGATATGTTCGGCTGCGGCACAACGGACAAGAGCTGGGGACAGAGCGATCCCATGGCAAAGGCAAGAGCAAAGGTGGACATTGCCTTCGAGATCATGGACAAGCTGTCCATCGAGTATTTCTGCTGGCATGACCGTGATCTTTCCCCCGAATTCGGTTCTCTGGCAGAAACAAACGCAAAGTTCGACGAGATCGTTGCCTACGTTGAGGAGAAAATGAAAGCGGATCCCTCCAAGAAGCTCCTCTGGGGCACTGCAAAATGTTTCGATCATCCGAGATATATGCACGGTGCAGGCACTTCTCCGAGTGCGGATGTATTCGCCTATGCCGCTGCACAGATCAAGAAGGCTCTGGAAGCTACCGTAAGACTGGGCGGTCAGGGCTATGTATTCTGGGGCGGCCGTGAGGGTTACGAAACCCTGCTGAACACAGACATGGGGTTGGAGCTTGATAACATGGCTCGTCTGATGCGGATGGCTGTGGATTACGGCAGAAGCATCGGCTTTACCGGTGATTTCTATGTAGAACCCAAGCCCAAGGAGCCGACCAAGCACCAGTATGATTTCGATTCCGCAACGGTAATCGGCTTCCTGAACAAGTATGGTCTGGCAAATGATTTCAAGCTGAATATCGAGGCAAACCATGCAACCCTCGCACAGCACACCTTCCAGCATGAGCTGAGAGTGGCAAGAGTGAACAATATGTTCGGTTCCATCGACGCAAATCAGGGTGATACCCTGCTTGGATGGGACACAGACCAGTTCCCGACCAATGTATACGAAGCTGCACTTTGTATGTATGAAGTGCTCAAGGCAGGCGGCTTTACCAACGGCGGTCTGAACTTCGACGCAAAGACAAGACGCGGCTCCTACACGATGGAGGATATTTTCCATAGCTTTATCGCAGGTATGGATACATTTGCTCTCGGTCTGCGTATCGCCGACAAGATGATCACCGACGGCAGAATGGACAAGTTTGTTGCTGACCGTTATGCAAGCTGGAATACCGGCATCGGTGCGGACATCATCAGCGGCAAGGCAACTCTGACAGATCTGGAGGCTTATGCTCTGGCAAAGGGCGAGGTTACCGATTCTCTGACAAGCGGCGGTCAGGAAAAGCTTGAAAGCATCATGAACAATATCATGTTCAATCTTTAATCCAAAAGTGAAAGCGGCGGATCTTCCGCCGCTTTTCTGCAACTGGCAAATAGGGAACGGAAAGAGAGGGAAACGCAATGAAAAACAGAGAAAAGATCATGCTGGGAGCAATACTTTTCGTGATTGTTGTGATCCTCTGCAGAAGCTGTTATGTACATCACAACAACCCCTCTGTCGAGCCGGCAGAAACCGCCATCAGTACTGAAACCGGAACGGACAGCATATCTATCAATGAAACGACCACCGCAGAATCCCAGACAACCACTGCCGCGACGGAAACCACTTCGACGGACACAACTACTGAAACTACGACAACCACCACGACGGAAACCACAACGGAATCAACCACCACAACGGAAACCGAAACAACCACCACAGCAACCACCACGACTACGGAGGCGATCGGCGTGGAATCCATCACACTCACCTTTTATGAAGTACAGCTCCATATCGGCGAAAGCAAAATGCCCATAGTCACGATGCATCCCGAAAATGCCACAAATCAATCGGAAATCTGGGCAACATCGGATAACAGCGTTGCCTCTGTAAACGCTTACGGAAAAATTACCGCAATGGCAGTAGGAAGCTGCGTGATCTCTGTGGTATCCGCTGACAATCCTGATGTGCTTGCCGAAGTAAAGGTTACCGTGCTTGAGCCGCCTATTACCGAACCTCCTGCCACAGAGCCTCCCGCTACGGAACCTCCGACCACGGAACCAGCCCCCACCGAACCTCCTGCCACAGAACCTCCTGCCACAGAACCCCCTGCAGCAAGCGGTCCGACCTATATCGGGGGAATTCTGATCGCCAACAAGACCTATTCCCTGCCAACGGATTACAATCCGGGGCTTGATCCGACCTGCCAGTCCCAGTTCAAGAAGCTATCCGCTGCGGCAGCAGCAGAGGGACTGAACATCTACCTTTCGTCTGGATTCCGTTCCTATGACTATCAGAAGCGTATCTACAACAACTACGTCCGTATTTACGGGCAGGCAAAGGCAGATACATTCTCGGCACGCCCTGGACATTCCGAGCACCAGACGGGACTTGCGATCGACGTCAACACCGTAACGGACAGTTTCGGTGCGACGCCGGAAGCCGCATGGCTTGCGGCACACGCCCATGAATTCGGGTTCATCATCCGCTATCCCAAGTGCAAGGAGCACATCACGGGTTACAAGTATGAACCGTGGCACATCCGTTATCTTGGCGTAGATATGGCAACAACAGTTTACAACAGCGGTCTGACACTGGAGGAGTATCTTGGGATCACGTCGTGTTATAATTATTAGCCCTTCGGCAGACATGACATTTGAATGGCAAATGCTCACGCCATATTACAAACTCCGCTGCACCATATCTTTTGGTGCAGCCGAGTTTAATTTTTGTGTTTTTGACAGGAATTATATTGACTTTCGTGTTGAAATGTGATATGATATACAAAACACTGAAAATAAACCAACTTACTACAATAAAGAAGTGATGCTATGAAATCATTACAAACCAAATTTTTAGCTGTCAACATCTGTTCCATGGTCGTGCTTGCACTGATTGCGGGCGGTATGGGAATATTTACTACAGGCAGGCTTTTGCAGAGGGATGCCAACCGAATGCTCAACATGGTCTGCGACCTCGAAAAGGAACAGCTTGACCAGCTCCTCGGCAGCGTGGAACAATCCGTTCATATCATGGCAACCCAGAGCCTGAAAGAGCTGAAAAGCGTGGAGAGGATCTCCAATGATGCCGCATATCGTGAAGAATACACACTGCATATGCTGGATCTGTACCATAATGTTGCCAGTCACACAGACGGCATCATTGCCTATTATCTGCGGTATAATCCGGAAATCGCTCCATCGACGGACGGTTTTTTCTGGAGCAGGGAGGATGGGAGTGAGGACTTCCATGCACTGCCGCCCATGGATATTCTTGCGTATGATCCCTTGGACACAGAACACATAGGATGGTACTACCTTCCCATTGAAAATGGCGTTCCCACATGGGTCATGCCCTATCAGAACCGAGTCAACGACTGCTACATGATCTCCTATGTTTTTCCCCTGTACGTCGACAATAGACTTGTAGGAGTTCTGGGAATGGATGTTGATTTCGAAATGATTCTGGAACAGGTGGATGCGGTTGAAGTCTATGAAACGGGATACGCGTACCTCATGGACGGCAACAATACCATCATATATCATAAGAATCTTCCTGTAGGCACTCCCAAGCCTGCTGCAAAAAAGAACGTACTGGAGCATGATGTACAGCTGGAAAACGGTATGCACTTTGTTGTTACCGTTGCCAAATCTGAGGTGTACCACGATCGTGACAGTCTTGCTGTTGAAATCATTCTGCTTTGCACCATCATTGCGGCAGCATTCATCATCATTACCATCGTGCTGACCAAGCGGCTGATCAGTCGTCTGCGTGAACTGACGGTTGCTGCCCAGAGAATGAAGGAAGGCGAATTCCTGTTCAGCACCCGTAAGTATGCTAATGATGAACTCGCTGTCCTTTCAGAAAGCTTCCGCAATGCAGGAGAACACCTGTATGAGCAGATGTCCCACATCAACGGGCTTGCTTTTCGTGATTCTCTGACGGGTGTCAAAAATGCAACCGCCTATCAGGAAGCGGTAAAAACGCTTGAAGCGAATATTTCCGCAAAATCTGCGGAATTTGCAATTGCAATTCTGGATGTTAATTTTCTCAAGAAAACCAATGACAGCTACGGTCATGAAGCCGGCAACCTCCTGATTCAGGAATGCTGCAGGCTGATCTGCCGGATCTTTAAGCACAGCCCCGTATATCGGATCGGCGGCGACGAATTCGCTGTCATTCTCGAACGAGGCGACTACAAAAAGCGTGAACATCTGGCAAAGAAATTCACAGAGGAGCTTCCAAAGGCTTTCATAACCGTCGGGGAGCAAAAACTGCCGGTATCCATCGCACTCGGCATGGCAGAATTCATTCCGGAGGAGGATGCATTGTATCACGATGTATTCCAGCGTGCGGATGAACGCATGTATGAAAACAAGGCTGCCATAAAACGTGCTGCCGAAGAAAAGTAACCGATAAACACAGCCCCGCCTACGGCGGGGCTGTCAGCTTGTCGGAAAAGTAGTTTTCTGCGTGCTTCC
>JAZOBK010000059.1:0-4071 GCA_045595985.1 Oscillospiraceae bacterium | reverse complement strand
ATTTCCTTTGCAAGTGCGACCATACCGTCGATGTCGGTTGCCTTAACATCACAGCACTTGGCATAACGGGAGATGCCGCCATTGCCGGGTGCACAATAAATTTCGGAAGCTTTCGGGCTTTCTGCAAGCTTCATGATAATTGCGTGCTCTCTGCCGCCGCCGCCGACTACTAAAATTTTCATGGGGGATGTGTCCTCCTTATGTAAATATTCTATAAGCTGAATCTATGCGATTTCATCTCGCTCAAAAATATATCCGAAATGGGGAATCCTGCCGCATCACCGATCACGCTGTCCATACCGCAGAACGGACACAAAGCCGTTTCTCCGTCATCCGTCCAGTCCTCGGACAAAAGATGGGAGGGCTTGAAGATCTCTCCGCACTGATAACAGCCGCAGGAATCACTTCTGCGAAGCAGTGTGCGGTTATAACGGCAGTTGCGATGTGCAAGCACAAGCTCGGTTTTCTGATACACGGGATTCCCGCCTTTCGTAGAATTGTCTTACTCTCAATCGTATGTACTGCTTGCGAAGCAAAAAGCACATACGATAAACCGTACTATCGTCGCAAGTAGGAAATCCACCTTATTGAAGCATTTTCCCATGCGTAACACCAGCACTGGTTCCGTGCTTAATGGTGGAACAGACGAATGCCCGTGAATGCCATTGCGATACCGTACTTGTTGCAGGTGTCGATTACATTATCGTCACGGATGGAGCCGCCGGGTTCTGCGATGTATGCAACGCCGGACTTCTTCGCACGCTCGATGTTGTCGCCGAACGGGAAGAATGCATCAGATCCGAGGCATACGTCCGTATTCTTGGCAAGCCATGCCTTCTTTTCTTCCGCAGTGAATACCTCGGGCTTTACCTTGAAGATTCTCTGCCACTCGCCTTCACGCAGTACATCCTCATACTCATCGCCTATGTAAACATCAATTGCGTTGTCACGGTCTGCACGACGGATGTCATCTACAAACTGCAGTCCCATTACCTGCGGGGACTGACGGAGCCACCAGTTATCCGCCTTCTGACCTGCAAGTCTTGTGCAGTGGATTCTGGACTGCTGTCCCGCACCGATACCGATTGCCTGCCCGTCCTTGACGTAGCAAACAGAATTGGACTGGGTGTACTTCAGGGTGATCAAGGAAATCAGCAAATCATCCATCTTGTCAGCCGGAATATCCTTATTTTCGGTAACGATATTGGAGAGAAGTTCACGGTTGATGTCCAGTTCGTTTCTGCCCTGTTCAAAGGTCACGCCGTAAACCTGCTTTGTTTCGACCGGGTTGGGCTTGTAGTTCTCGTCAATCTTGAGAATGCAGTAAGTGCCCTTTCTCTTGGATTTCAGAATTTCCAGAGCGTCATCGTCATAATCAGGAGCAATGACGCCGTCGGAAACCTCACGCTGGATCATCTTTGCTGTGCAAACATCAACCTTATCGGAAAGTGCGATGAAATCACCGTAGGAGGACATTCTGTCCGCACCTCTTGCACGAGCATATGCACTTGCAAGGGGTGTGAGTTCACCAAGGTCATCCACCCAGTAGATCTTCTTGAGATCATCGGAAAGCGGTCTGCCGATTGCAGCACCTGCGGGAGATACATGCTTGAAGGATGTTGCAGCACAAACGCCAGTTGCAGCCTTCAGCTCTTTCACAAGCTGCCAGCCGTTGAGGGCATCGAGCAGATTAATGTATCCGGGCCTGCCGCAGAGCACCTCGATCGGCAGTTCTGTGCCGTCAGCCATGTACACTCTGGACGGCTTCTGGTTCGGGTTGCAGCCGTATTTTAAAAGCATTTCGTTAGCCATTGTTTTTTCCTCCTGAAATATCTATATCCCAAATTACTTTGTATACTTGTTGATTACCTTAGAAACAGCCTTTCCTGTTTCAATATCAATATAACGAACAAAAAGGGAAACCTTGTTATCCTCATTGAGTGCATCCCAGAGATCTGCAGCAAACTGCTCCATATCGTTCGGAATTGCAATTTTCTTAGGTTCGCCCTCAAAACTCGGCAGCGGATTGCCGTCGCCCATGTAGGTGTGGATGAAATGACCGAATCCTGCGATGGGATTGGTGTAGGAATAGGTGAATCTCTCACAGCAATCGGGATTTCCGTCAGCGGATTTGAGAATGGACATTGCATAGTTGTATGTACCATTTTCTACATGCATAATGCCGGAAATACGGGGTGTGTAGTTGGGAGCATCATCCTCATACTCACGGGTACGCAGAGCCTGCTCAAAGGTCTGCTGCTTATCCATCAGCTCATAGATAGTATCGGTCTGGTCACCGTTTGTTACGATGGTCTTGTTTCCCAGCACTCTCACCGGAGAATAGATGATGAGGTGGGGATCCGTCAGCTTGGATGGATCAGCAGCTTCTGTCTTGATGCCGTCAGCGGTTTCAGTGAATACACGATTACGGGAATTCACACTTCTGCCCATGATGAAATAAGCAGTTACAGCGGACTTCCCATCCTCGGATTTACCGATGATGATGCCTCTGCCGGGATAATCATTTCCCTTGAGTTCCTTTACAATATCAAGTGTAACCATAATAATAACTCCTTTCGGATATAAATTTTTTACGCAGATGTGTTACTTCAGAAAAAATGTGTACACACAGTCAGCAGCGAGAATGATCATCAGAATAAAAGCAATGGTATTAATTGTTTTATTCTGTAATTTTGATAAAAACCAATCAAAGAACGGCTGTACAAGATAGAGAAAAGCCGTTCCGCCAAGCCCGAACCGCAAAGATGTGGAAAGTGCGATTCTGGCTTGGAAATTATATTTATAATCCGCATAGGTCTGCCACGGCCAAGAACCTGTGAAGAACTCCAGTATGTAACTTGCCAAGAGTTCTATGAAGGTTGCGATTGCCATACAGCCTATAAAAATCAGCACGGGTTTAACGATATTAAGCCATTTCACGTCCTTTTTCTGCATCAGCCAATTTAAGCAGAAGATAAAAGACAACGCTCCGAAGCCATATACCGGACAGTAGGGGCCAAACAGTACTCCCCTGTTTGTGAATCCCCAACGGTAAATGAAGGTTTCAAGCACGACTTCGTAAATCCAGCCGAGCACGGCATACATCATAAAGCAGATGAATAATTTCTGAATCTGCTGTTTAGATTTTAATACATCCTGTTTCATCTCATCACCTATTCAGTGATAACAGCTTTGCCGTTCATGACTTTAATCCTATCCTGACAGAACAGAGAAACAGCCTCGGGCAAGATCTTCCATTCCGCCTGCTCCATAACACGTTTCTGCAAGATCTCGGGGGTATCATCATTTTTGATTTCAACCGCTTTTTGGAGAATGATCGGACCGCCGTCACAGATCTCATTCACGAAATGTACAGTTGCCCCTGTGAGCTTGACGCCCTTTTCCAGAGCCTTTTCATGGACGTGCAGACCATAAAAACCATCACCGCAGAAGGACGGAATCAAAGAGGGATGCACATTGATGATTTTATTGCGATATGCATGAATGATACTCTTGTCAAGGATTGTCATAAATCCTGCCAGAACGATCAGATCGGCATATTCCTGATATAAAGCCTCAAGCAATGCCTTACTGTATGAGGCATTGTCGTGGTAATCCTTGCGAGGGATAACACGGGTTGAAATGCCATTCGCTCTTGCACGGCTGAGTGCATAGGCATCGGGACGTGAGGAAATAACGCAGCTGATTTTTCCGCCGCGAAGTTCCCCACGCTTCTGAGCGTCGATCAAAGCCTGGAGGTTTGTGCCGCCTCCGGAAACGAGAACCACTATATTTTTCATATTTTTATCTCCGATTAGCAAAGAATTACACCTTCATCGGACTCAACAAGCTCACCAAGAATATAAGCATCCTCGCCAGCTGCATTGAGAATCTCAACCGCACGGTCAGCGTCTTCCTTGGCAACGGAAACGATCATGCCAACACCCATATTGAATGTGTTGTACATATCACGCTCCGGAATATGACCAGTTCTTGCAAGCAGCTCGAAAATCGGAAGAACCTGAACATTGCTCTTTTCGATCTTTGCCGAAAGTCCCTTCGGCAGAGATC
>JAZOBK010000058.1:0-3247 GCA_045595985.1 Oscillospiraceae bacterium | reverse complement strand
TCTCTGCCCTTGATGTCGGGATAGCCGACCATGATCTGTCTGTCAAAACGTCCCGGACGCAGCAGTGCCGGATCGAGAATATCGCGGCGGTTGGTTGCCGCAATGACGATGACGCTTTCGTTTCCGTCGAAGCCGTCCATTTCTACCAGCAGCTGGTTGAGCGTCTGCTCACGTTCATCGTGCCCGCCGCCAAGACCTGCACCTCTGTGTCTGCCGACAGCGTCGATCTCGTCAATGAAGATGATGGACGGTGCATTACGCTTTGCGGTTTCAAAGAGGTCACGCACACGGGATGCACCCACGCCGACAAACATTTCTACGAAATCGGAACCCGAGATCGGGAAGAACGGACAGCCTGCCTCGCCTGCTACCGCTTTTGCAAGCAGCGTCTTACCGGTACCGGGAGGGCCGAGCAGCAGTATGCCTCTCGGGATCTTTGCTCCCATTTCAGTGTATTTCATCGGATTCTTGAGGAAATCTACAATTTCTGCCATTTCAAATTTTTCTTCCTCAGCACCCGCTACCTCTTCAAAGGTAACCTTCTTATCGTTTGCGGAATTCTTGATATTGGCTTTGCCGAAATTGTTGAACTTACCGCCGCCTGCCTGACGCATCATAAATACGAACAGCACGATACCCATAATAAGGATCATGAATGTCGGCAGATAGGTCACAAGCCATGAATTGTCCGTGATCTTGAAATAATCCTGTTCCAGCGGAGCGTTGGGATTCGCCTCGTTGTATTTCAGACGGTAATCCTCCGTATCATCCAGAAAGATGGAAACATTCGGAACAGAATACTCGATTTCCGTACCGTCCTTGAGCGTCAGCTCCAGCTCTCCTGTTCCCAGATCCAGCGTATAATAGCTGACATTCAGCTCATCAAAATGCGAAATGATCTCCGTGTACGGATACTTGGAATCCGGCTTGCTGAGCTTCGGAATCATGTACGCAAAAAGTAAGATCAATACTGCTGCAACCAGAAGATAGGCAAAAATGCCCCTGCTTTTTTTCGGTGTCAAACTATCCTCTCCTTTTCCTTATTATCTTTCATATAAAGTATACTATACCACAACAGGGTGGTATTGCTGTGTGACATTTGTGTTTATTTCGTGATAATACGCAAATACAGCATATTCTGCGTGGTTTCCGTCACGGCGGCTCGTGCCGCTGCACCAAGCCCCTGCACCCAGAGCAGACCGCTTGCATCCGAAAGATAATGCACCTTCGCACGCTGCGGCGGCGGAACCTCCCCATTCAGCCATTTTTTCACTGAAATGCTGTGTTCCTTGCCCTGCAGCTTCAGCCGCAGACCATTTTTTCTGCCGTGCAGTACGGCACACTTATTTATTATATCATAATCCAAAACGGAATTTGTAAACATTGCGTGAACACTTGCGAATTTCTCACATTCTGCTCTCGCAATCACCTCCGCTTCGACAAAAACGCCCTCAAAAATGCAATTTTCACCGATTTTCAACGGTTTTTCCGAAACATCCACGGCAGGGCGTTCCAGCCACAGCACATCACGGCTGACGCAGGCACGCAGTCCGTTCCGCACAAGCTCGACCGAACCGCCGTCCGCAAGAAGCGACTGCACGGCGAGGATGTTCCGTCGGTTTGCAAGCTTCTGTTCCTGCAAAAGCAATCCGATGCAGCGACGCTGCATGGCAGGATGCAGTGCAGCCAGACCTTTGAGCGAACCATCTGCCTGCAAACATCCGGCATATGCCGATTTCGCCTGTGCTGCAAGGAAATCCTCCTCAAGCCGCAGCGTATCCGCCATCTCCGCACAGGTTTCTTCCAGCGAGGGATTGCATTCTTTCAGCTTCGGCACGACCTGATGCCGGAGAAAATTCCGACGATAGCAGTCCTCGGAATTGGTGCTGTCCGTAACATAGGAAATGCCATGGATTCTGGCATATTTCTCCACCTGTAAGCGAGTCACATTCAGAAGCGGACGGACAAACCGATCCCGCACGGGCGGGATCCCGCACAGACCCTTCAGCCCCGTACCTCTTGCCATCCGAAAGAGGATGGTTTCCAGATTGTCCGAGGCAGTATGTGCCGTTGCCACAAATCCCTCACAATGCTCCGAAAAGGCGGCATAGCGGCATTCCCTTGCCGCTGTTTCTACGGAAATGCGGTGTTTTTCCGCATGATCCCGCACATCGCAGGAAACGACCTTCAGCACAACGCCGAGCGTCCGGCAGAATTCCCTGCAAAACTGTTCGTCCCGTTCGCTTTCCGCACCACGCAGATTATGCTGGATGTGGATTGCCTGCAGATCAAGGGAGTATTCCTCCCGCAGGGAAACCAGTGCGTGCAGCAGACAAACGCTGTCAGCACCGCCCGAAACCGCCGCAGAAATGCGGCAGCCCGTGAGATTCTGTTCCTTGAGAAAACGGCGTACTTCATCAAGCAGGTGCATCCATCTTCATCTCCATGGTACTGAAACGTGTATACTGTCCATCCCAGATGAGGTTGACCGTACCCGTTTCGCCGTGACGGTTCTTTGCAACGATACATTCCGCCACATTCGGCTGCTGGCTTTCCTTGTTATAGTATGCGTCACGATAGAGGAACATTACGATGTCCGCATCCTGCTCGATGGAACCCGATTCACGCAGGTCGGAAAGCATGGGACGCTTGTCCGTTCTGCTTTCGGGACCACGGGAAAGCTGGGACAGCAGGATGATCGGAACATCCAGTTCCTTTGCCATGATCTTGAGCTGACGGGTGATCTCGGAAATGATCTGCACACGGTTTTCCGTACGCAGCGTTGTCTGGATCAGACCGAGGTAGTCGATGACCACAAGCCCGAGATTCTTCATACGGCGGAGCTTCGCCTTGATCTGCTGCACGGTAATGCTTGCGGTATCGTCTATGTAGATCGGCAAGCCCTGCATATAAGCTGCCGCCGCACCAAGACGCATCCAGTCGTCGCCGTCAAGACGGCCGTTTCGGAGCTTGTGGGAATCCACCTGTGCCTCCGAGGAAAGCAGACGGGAAACAAGCTGCTCACGGGGCATTTCCAGAGAAAAAATGCAGACATCCTTGTCACCGTGTCTTGCCACGTTGCAGGCAATATTCAGTGCGAAGGCGGTTTTACCCATCGCAGGACGTGCCGCAATGAGGATGAGGTCGGATCTGTTCAGACCGGAGGTCAGCGTATCCAGATAGGAAAATCCCGAACCCGTACCGAGGTACAGTTCACGGTCGGGGCCTGCGATCTTTCCGATGTGGT
>JAZOBK010000057.1:0-18466 GCA_045595985.1 Oscillospiraceae bacterium | reverse complement strand
CAGATGACTGTATCCACGCAAGCGGCAACATCACCCTCTACGGCGGTGTGATGCAGCTCAATACCGGTGATGACGCAGTGCATTCCGATGCAGATGTGACCATCGGTCAGGGCAGCAACACATTTGATGATGTGCTCATCCTCGTTGAGGCAGGCTACGAAGGCATTGAAGGTCTGAACATCACACAGAACAGCGGCACTGTCATTTCCAACACCACTGACGACGGCTACAACGCAGCAGGCGGTGCGGACGGTTCCGGCAATATGTCCCCCGGCGGCTGGGGCGGCGGCTGGGGCGGCGGCATGAGCAGCGGAAACTACTCCCTGAATCTCAAGGGCGGTTTCTCGCTTGTCAATGTTGCCAACGGTGACCATGACGGTTTCGACTCCAACGGCTCGCTGACTGTCAGCGGCGGCTACATGATTACAAACGGCAACGAACCCTTTGACTGCGACGGCACCCTGTCCTACACGGGCGGCGTCTATGTCAAGAACACAGGTTCCGGCGGCATGGGCGGCGGTATGATGCCCGGCGGCGGCGGATCCATGACACAGTCTGTTTCCGCATCCGCATCCGTAAGTGCGGGTACCAGAATCACCATCTGCGACGGCAGCGGTAATGTGATCATATCCTTTATCGCAGATAAGGCGGTGTCCAGCATCGTTGCAGGCTGCACAGCATATAACGGTGCAACCGTATACACAGGCGGCACACTGCAGGGCAGCACTTATTTCCAGAACGTTGACCAGACACAGCTTGCTGCATACGGCGGCACGCTGCAGGGCGGCACACAGGTAGGCAATTCTTCCGGTGGAAATACCGGATGGCAGTGGTAATCACAGCACAAACTATATGCATCCCCCTCACATGGGTGAGGGGGATTTTTCATGCAAATACTACCGTGTGTTAATTGACAAGCACGCTAAAGTATGGTATAATTAAAATATTATGTCGAATCCGGCATATTTTACAGAAACAAGAAAGCGGCGGTGCAGCTTATGGATTTTGAAGCAATCAAAAAGGTAACGTTGATCTTATTGGAATATCTCCCGAATACCCTCAGCCTGTTTGCGTGGACACTGGTATTCTCCATTCCCGTGGGCATGATCGTGACATGGCTGAAAAAATGCAGGTGCAGACCTGTGAACTGGCTCACGGATCTCTACATCCTCATCATGCGTGGAACGCCCCTGATGCTGCAGATCATCGCATTCTACTATGCGATCCCCATGATTGTGGCATCCGCTGTCAACAGCGGCAGGACGGGCGGCATCATCCCCTTCCTGCAGAGCATTATGAATCACCCCGACTACATGATCATCGCACTCGTGGTTTCCTTCACGCTCAACTATGCAGCGTATTTTGCGGAAATTTTCCGAGGCGGGATTGAAGCGATTCCGAAAGGACAGTACGAAGCGGCACAGATGCTGGGCATGACGAAGATGCAGACATTCTTCCGTATCATCCTGCCGCAGGTGACAAAGCGTGTAATCCCGGCTACTGCAAACGAGGTCATTGTCCTTGTCAAGGATACTTCCCTTGCCAATGTCATTGCCTTTGCGGAGATCACGATGAAGGCAAAGCAGCAGATGAATTTCTATTCTTCCATCATACCGCTGTTTATTGCAGGTGTTTTCTATTTTGTGATGAATGCAGTGGTAACGGCACTGTTCGCATTTATTGAGAAGAAATTTAATTATTACAAGTAAGGAGGACAAGCCATGGCGATACTTGAAGTCAAGCATATTTCAAAAAAATTCGGTGAACTGGAAGTCCTCAAGGATATTTCCTTCAATGTAGAAGTGGGCGAGGTGGTTGCCATCATCGGCCCCTCCGGCAGCGGCAAATCCACCCTGCTTCGCTGCATCAACCAGCTCGAACGTGCCGACAGCGGCGAGATCAATGTGGATGGGCTGAATATGCTGCACACAGAGGACGGCAAAGCGGTGTATGCCACTAAAAACGTACTGCGTGATATTCGTCTGAAAATCGGTCTGGTGTTCCAGAATTTCAATCTGTTTCCGCATTTTTCGGTCATGCAGAATGTCATTGAAGCCCCCATTCATGTGCTGAAGAAATCCAAGGCGGAGGCAGTAAAAAATGCCGAAGAACTGCTCAAGAAGATGGGGCTTGAAACCAAGGCGAAATCCTACCCCTGTGAGCTTTCGGGCGGACAGCAGCAGCGTGTTTCCATTGCGAGGGCACTGGCACTGAATCCTGAGATCCTGTTCTTTGACGAGCCGACTTCTGCACTCGATCCGGAGCTGACGGGAGAAATCCTCAAGGTCATCAAGGAGCTTGCCAAGGAAAAAATGACGATGGTCATCGTTACCCACGAAATGGCATTTGCACGGGATGTTGCAAATCATGTTATCTTCATGGACGAGGGATATATCGTCGAGGAGGGTACTCCCGAACAGGTCTTTGACAACACGCAGAATGAGAGAACCAAGCACTTTTTACAGAGGTATAATGAAAATTAGCGGTGATACGCCGCAGGCGATTTTCCCGTACCAGAAAACACAGTGATTTCCCACGAAATTCACTGTGTTTTTTGATGCAAAGTTGATGAAAAATCCGAATTTGCTTGCATCCGCTTTACTTTCGTCAAAAAATATGCTATCATAATAACGTAATATTCCACTACATTGCAAAGGAGAAAAATTATGAAAAATTCTATGATCAAGAAGCTTCTGTGTGCAGCAGTTTCCGCAATGATGCTGTTTTCCGCAGCTGCCTGCAGCGAATCCGGCGGCACGGGCGAGGACAAGTCCCTGAAAAAGGTACAGGACGCTGGCAAGCTGATCCTCGGTCTGGACGCAACCTTCAAGCCCATGGGCTTCACCAATGAGAACGACGAAATGGTTGGCTTCGACATTGATGTGGCTGAGGAAGTCTGCAAGAGAATGGGCGTAGAGCTGGAGTTGTATTCTGTAAACTGGGAAACCAAGGAGCAGGATCTGAATGCCGGCACGATCGACTGCATCTGGAACGGTCTGTCCGTTTCCGAGGAACGCAAGCAAGTAATGCTGATGAGCGAACCGTACATGAACAACGAAATGGTATTTGTAGTCAACGGCAGCAGCGACATTACCGCACTTTCCGACCTCAAGGACGCTAAGATCGGCGTACAGAACGGTTCTACCGCACTGGAGATCCTGAATGCTTCCGAGGTAGTTGCCACAAACGGTGCAACTCCCGTTGAGCTTTCCACGAACGTGGAAGCTCTCAATCAGCTGGAACTGAACATGGTTGACGCTGTGTTCCTGGATTCCGTTGTTGCAAATTATGAAATCGTCTCCACCGGCAAGGATTACAAGGTACTTGAGGAAGGTCTGTCTTCCGAGGAATATGCCATCGGTTTCCGCAAGGGTGATCAGGCACTGTGCGACAAGGTAACCGCAACCCTCAAGGAAATGGTTGCAGACGGCACACTGGCTAAGATCTCTACTGAGTGGTTCGGCAGCGATGTAACAACAATTGGCAAGTAATGAAAGCAAATCCCCCTGCATAGCAGGGGGATTCTTTATTATTTTTCACGAAGTCTTTGTCTGATACCTTTCATGATCTCCTGTCTTGCACGCTCTGCGTCCTCCGTCGGCAGGGGCAGAACATCCTTCAATGGGTATTCCATCCCCAGTGCCTCATACTTTGTCTTTCCCATGTCGTGATACGGAAGGACATCCAGTGCCTTCAGCGTTTTCAGACCGCCGATGAAATATCCGAGCTTCCGCTGTGTTTCCGTATCATCCGTCCATCCGGGGACGACCACATGACGTATCCAGAGCGGCACGCCGTGTTCCGAGAGGAACTGTGCAAAGCCCAGAATGTTCCGATTGCTGTGTCCCGTGAGTTTTTTGTGTGGTTCGTCCTCAATATGCTTGATGTCAAGCATGACCAGATCTGTCACCGCAGCAAGCCGTTCCACGTCCTGTGTATCCTGCGGATCAAAGCAGATCCCCGATGTATCCAGACAGGTGTGGATCCCCCTTGCCTTTGCTTGGGTAAACAGCTCAATGAGAAATTCCATCTGAAGCATCGGCTCACCGCCCGTTGCAGTAATTCCGCCGTTTTTGAGGAATTCCTTGTACCGTTCATATTTCGCCAGAAGCTCGTCCGTGGTCATGATCTGCCCCTGCTTCGGCTTCCAGCTGTCGGGATTATGACAGTACAGACACCGCATGGGACAGCCCTGAAAGAAAATCACAAAACGGATACCCGGCCCGTCCACCGTACCGAAGCTCTCTGTGGAATGAATATAGCCCTTCATCGCAGTTCCTTTCTGCAGAAAAGCCCCTGCTTGCAGGGGCTTTTGCGTTTCAGATTTTTCCGTGAAACGTTCTGGAAATCACGTCATCTTGCTGTTCTTTGGTCAGCTTGATGAAATTCACCGCATAACCGGACACACGAACGGTCAGCTGCGGATACTTCTCGGGATGCTTCTGTGCATCCAGCAGCGTTTCCTTGGTAAAAACATTAACGTTCAGATGATGACCGCCTTTTGCAACATAGCCATCCAGCAGTTCTACGAGGTTGTCGATCTGTGCATCATTTGCCATAATAAAACCTCCTGAAAATTTTTCCACGGGAGCGAGCGTTACAGCTCCTCCTCATCGGTATCGTCGGATTCTTCTTCGTCCTGAAATGTCGGGATCGCACACGCTCCGAGTTTTCCGGAGCAGTCCGTACTGTTGACCGTCCGTACCCTTGTCTGCTCCCCTACTTCAAGATTGATGTGTTCGCTGCCGCTTTCTACCAGTGCGTCCAGCAATGCTGCCAGTTCCTCCGCCTGTGCGTCAAGCTCGGGATTATTCTGCGGCTTCATTTTCAGCCTCCGTTTTCAGTGCATCCAAATCCAGCTCACCCGAGAACAGCACCGTGCTCTTGCCCAATGCATCAGGAATGATGGAGAATGTGTTGGAAATGCCGTCCTGTGCGTGACGGAACGGAAGCTTCGCAACGGACGCCAGTGATGCCACTGCACCGCCCGTATCCCTGCCGTGCATCGGATTTGCACCGGGTGCAAGCGGAACGCCCTGCTTTCTGCCGTCGGGGGTATTGCCCGTCTTTTTGCCGTACACCACATTGGATGTGATCGTCAGAATGGACATGGTCGGCACACCATCACGATAAGTGTGGTGCTTGCGGATCTTATCCATAAAGATGCGGACAATATCCACGGCAATGCTGTCAACACGATCGTCGTCGTTGCCGTATTTCGGGAAGTCGCCCTCCACCTCATAATCCACAACAATTCCCTGCTCGTCACGGATACACTTTACCTTTGCATACTTGATGGCACTGAGGGAATCCGCCACAACGGACAATCCCGCAATACCGGTTGCAAAGTAACGCTTGACATCCCTGTCATGCAGTGCCATCTGCAGACGTTCATAGCTGTACTTGTCATGCATATAATGAATGACATTCAGTGTGTTCACATAGAGTCCCGCAAGCCATTCCATCATCTGGTCGTACTTGTCCATAACATCGTCATAGTCCAGATAATCGCCCTCAACCTTTCTGTATTTCGGGCCAACCTGCACCTTCATCACCTCGTCCACACCACCGTTGATGGCGTAGAGCAGGCATTTTGCAAGGTTTGCTCTTGCACCGAAGAACTGCATTTCCTTGCCGATCCTCATGGAGGATACGCAGCAGGCAATGGCATAATCATCGCCGTGTGAAATACGCATCAGGTCGTCGTTCTCATACTGGATGGAGGAGGACTTGATGGACATTTTCGCACAGAATCTTTTGAAATTGTGGGGCAGCTTTGTGGACCACAGAACCGTCATATTCGGCTCGGGTGCCGTGCCCAGATTGTTCAGTGTATTCAGATAACGGAAGGAATTCTTCGTTACCAGATGCATACCGTCGATGGAAACTCCGGCGATGGACTCGGTTACCCACGTCGGATCGCCCGAGAACAAGGCATTATATTCGGGCGTGCGGGCAAATTTCACAAGGCGAAGCTTCATGATGAAGTGGTCGATCATTTCCTGTGCTTCGCATTCCGTGATCAGCCCTCTTTCAAGGTCACGCTGGATATAAATATCCAGGAACGTGGAGGTTCTGCCAAGGCTCATGGCTGCACCGTTCTGCTCCTTGACGGCTGCCAGATAGCCGAAATACAGCCACTGGATCGCTTCCTGTGCAGTTTTTGCGGGACGTGAGATGTCGAAACCGTAGATCTTCCCCAGCTCCTTGAGCTCCTCAAGGGCACGAATCTGCTCGGACAGCTCCTCACGCAGACGGATATTCTTGGATGTCATGCGGACAAAATGCGTATCCAGCTGGTGATGCTTATCCTCGATCAGACGATCCACGCCGTAAAGTGCCACACGGCGATAATCCCCGATGATTCTGCCCCTGCCGTAGGCATCGGGCAGACCTGTCAGAATTGCGGATTTTCTTGCAAGCCGCATCTCGGGTGTGTACGCGTCAAAAACGCCCTGATTGTGCGTTTTTCTGTATTTTGTAAAAATGTCAACGACCTCGCTGTCCACCTCATATCCGTATGCCTTGCAGGCTGTCTGTGCCATACGGATACCGCCGAACGGCTGCAGAGAACGCTTGAACGGCTTGTCCGTCTGAAAGCCTACGATCTTCTCCAGCTTCTCATCCAGATAGCCGGGACCATGTGAAGTGATGGTGGAAACGATCTTGGTGTCCATGTCCAGCACACCGCCGTTTTCACGCTCCTGACGGGACAGCTCCATGACCTGTTCCCAGAGCTTTCGGGTGGCTTCTGTCGGCCCTTCGAGGAAGCTTTCGTCGCCGTCATAGGGGGTATAATTCTTTTGAATGAAGTCACGGACATTGACTGAAGTATGACTCCATCTTCCCGGCTCAAAGCCTTCCCATTCCGGTTCAAAATTCATTGACATAGCACATCTTCCTTTCACGGTTGGCAGTTCCCATGTCTTACTGCCGCCAAATTGATGATTTCTTCCCTAAAAATATCATACAACATTCCTTCGGGTTTGTCAACGCCGGTTAGCATCGCTAACACAGATTCAGTTGATTCTCTATTTTATTTGCCCACAACGGCAGATATTTATGCAAAATGCAAATCGGATTTTCGTCTTTTCTATGAAAAGCCAATCAAAAATGGCGTATTTTAGTTGAATTTGAATATTTTCCTTGCCAGTCTGTAACCATTTCCCAGCACATGACGCTCCCGTACAACGGGGAGATCCGAAAGTCCGCAGAGCGTGCGGTAACGCAGCTGCCGATATAGCTTTTCATCCATGTCATGAATGTCACGCCAGAGCTTGCGGCGTTTTTCCTCGTTTTCCTTTTCCTTGCTCAATGTCAGGAACACTGAGCAAATAAGGATCATCATGGACAGATAATGCAGCATATAGTCACGAAGCCGCTTGGAGGCTTTCAGCTGCATGGGGTTGCAGACATTCAGCATATGATAAGTCACCCGCAGCTGCTGATCTACCTGTCGGATGAACACTTCCTCATTGACAGACTGGTCGGATCTGCCAATGAAATAGCAGTAGAAATTTTCATTCATGTAGTAGAGCGTCCTGACATAGGGCAGCGGCTCATACACAAAGATATTATCCACATAAAAGCAGTGATGCGGCAATTTGGTTCCGCTGTCACGCAGCATCTGCGTGCGGTAGATGACCGAATGCATCAGAATGTTCTGGTCGGGACGGAATCGTCCCAGCTCCTCCCAGCCGAACACACGGTTTTCTGGCATTTTACCGGTATACTTAACTGTGTGGCTTTTTCCATCCTCCACGTGCTCATAGGTGTAATTGGACAGGAGCATATCCACGGGCTGCTCCATCTGCGAAAATTCACGCAGCTTTGCCAGAATTTTCTGCAGCACCTCGGTATTTACCCAGTCGTCGGAATCCACGACCTTGAAGTAGAGTCCGGAAGCGTTTTCCACACCAACATTGACGCCGGAACCGTGTCCGCCGTTTTCCTTATGAATTGCCCTGACGATCGTGGGATACTGCTCCTGATAACGATCGGCAATTTCTGCGGTATTATCCTTCGTGGAGCCATCGTTGACGATCAGAATTTCTACATCCTCTCCCCCGGTCAGGAGTGTATCAATACAGTGCTCCATATATGCTGCGGAATTGTAGCAGGGCACCGCTATGCTTAACAATTTCATTGATTCATCCTCGTTTCTGCCGGCATCCGCAGATGTCTGCAGATGTGCGTTTCCTATATTTTTAGTTTGTACAGATATAACTATACACTATAAGTATACAGGAAAAATCAGGAAAAATCAAGTGATTTCCCAAAATTTAAAAAAGATGAAAGAAATATGGTAAAATCTGGCTTTCTATACGCCCCTTGCACATGGGCGGGGGATTTCGAACGCCGAGGACTACTTTCCCGACAGACGAAAATCCCCCGCATATGTGCGGGGGATTTTCCGTCTATTTTCTTCCTGCGGCAAGTCTGGCATATTTCTGCTTGGTAGCCAGACCGCCACGGATATGGCGTTCCTGTTTATTCTGCAAAAGCACTTCCCGCACCTCCTCGGCAAGCTGCGGCTTAATATAAGGCAGACGTTCGCTGACATCCTTATGTACCGTGCTTTTTGATATCCCGAATTGCTTTGCTGCGGCACGAACCGTCGTACGATGCTCCAGAATATACTGCCCCAGCAAAATCGCCCTTTCGTTTGGCTGACTATGCATACCCTCACTCCCATTGACCGCCGTCAGCTTCGGGCGGTCTTTCAGATTTGCCCCGTGATCGGTGCTCTGTACACTATATGCGGTAATTTTGCGGCAATATGTTTATCACAAAAAATTTGCTTTACAAGGTATGTGGAAATGTGGTATAATATAGATATGATAATTCAATTTCAAGGAGGTCGTCCTATGGAAAATATGTTCAATGTCCGTTTTCTGATGGTGGTGATCCTTGTGATCTGTGCAGTTGCTGCACTGATTGCAGTCATCGTGATTGTCCGTGCAGGACAAAAGAAAAGAAATCAAGCACAGACGCCGTCCGATCCCGAACCGCTTCCCGGCGGAGGCGGCTCCTATACGATGCATATTTCCGGCATGAACTGTGAACACTGCAGAGCAAATGCGGAGACAGCACTCAATGCTTTTGAAGGCGTGCAGGCACAGGTTGACCTGAAAACCGAAACCGCACACATCAAATACACCGGCTATCCGGATCTGGAACTGCTCGACCGCCTGCAGAAAGCCGTGGAGGACGCAGGATTTTCAGTCAGGGACATTCAGTAACAGGAGGATTTATCATGCTGAAGATTGATCTGAACGGAAAAACTGCACTCGTTACCGGTGCATCCGGTGAACTGGGCAGCGTGATCGCACGCACGCTTGCGGAATGCGGTGCGGACGTGGTGCTGCACTACTGCCGCAGTGCGGAACGTGCAGGGCGTACTGCCGAAATGGTGGAACAGACGGGCAGACGTGCATTTCTTGTACAGTGCGATGTGACGGATTTTGCAGATGTGCAGAGGATGCAGAAAACAGTTGCCGAGCAATTCGGCAAGGTGGATCTGCTTGTGGCAAATGCGGTGATCCAGTACGAATGGAAACCCATTCTCGACCAGCCCCTTGTGGATTTTCAGAGCCAGTTCGATTCCTGCGTGATGCAGACCGTACATCTGGCAAAAGTGTTCCTGCCGGATATGATCGCACAGAATTACGGCAGGATCGTAGCGATCAACACCGAATGCTCTGCAATGGCAGAGGCTGGCGTCGGTGCATACACCGCCGGAAAACGCGGACTTGACGGCATTGTCCGCTGCCTCGCAAAGGAAGTGGGATGCCACGGCATTACTGTGAATCAAGTTGCTCCCGGCTGGACGATCTCGGAGCGTGACAGACTCAATCACACGGAATCCGCCCCCGATTATGAAAAGACCGTACCGCTCGGCAGACGCGGCACGGATATGGAAATTGCACAGATGACGGCGTTTCTGCTGTCGGATCTCGCAAGCTTCACCACCGGTGCCTATATTCCGGTTTCGGGCGGCAGAGTCATGCCGGCAATATAACCCTCGGAGGTAGTATATGGAACAGGAACATATCTGCGGTAAATGCGTGCAGCATCAGGATCTGATTGCCAAAATGATGCAGCAGATGCCCGATACGGAAGTCCTGACAAGGGTTGCGGATCTGCTCAAAATGTTCGGAGAACCAACCCGTGTGCGGATTTTGTTTGAGCTGCTCGACCACGAACGCTGCGTCGGCGAAATCGCCGAACGCCTTAACATGACGATTTCCTCTATTTCCCATCAGCTGCGTGTGCTCAAGCAGGCAAGACTTGTCAAGAGCCGCCGTGACGGGAAAACGATATATTATTCCCTTGCGGACGACCACGTCAAAACCATTTTTTATCATGCACTGGAACACGTGATGGAGTAACATTTTCAGCGGATATTGTTGCTTTGTGCAAAACGGTGGATTTTTTGATGAAAAATAGTGCAAAATAGTGATTGCTTTTTTTATCAAACTATGGTATAATTATAAAATAATACAGTATTCACTGTATCGAAATAAAAGAAACTATGCAGCACCTGTTCGTGCATACAGGTGCAAGGAATGGAGAATTATTATGAAAATGAGAACATTCAAGGCAGCTCTTGCTGTTCTGCTGGTAGCAGGTATGTCCATGGCAAGCTTCGGCTGCGATGGCAAGACAGAAAGTTACAAGGAAATGGATTCCTCCGTTCGTGAGGAGGTTGCAAGCCTTGCAGGCGAAGATGACAGACTGACGGGCGAACTGGAAAACAAGACCATCAAGTGGCTGTCCGACTGGGACATCAACCCCGGTACAACGGGCAAGAGCACTCCCGTTGATCTTGCAATGTTCCAGGAGCGTTACGGCGGCAAGATTGAGTGGATCCAGTGTACATACGCTGAACGTTATGACAAGCTCGCAAACTCCATCAACAGCGATGAGGGTATTGACTTCTTCTATGGCGGCAACTTCGACGCATTCCCGAAGGGTGCGATCCGTGGTATGTTCACACCGGTGGATGACTATATTGATTTCGAGAGCGACGTCTGGAAGGACATCAAGGACGCTAACGACGCGATTATGTGGAATGGTCAGCACTACATGACCGTAACTCAGGTAACAGGCGATGGCTGTGCAGTTATTTACAACCGTGATACCATCGAGGAGCTGGGCTTTGATGATCCCGCCGAAATGTTTGAGGACGGCGAATGGACATGGGATGCATTCCAGGAAATGCTGGAAGCATTCGTAGATCCGGCAAACGGCAAGTATGGTATTGACGGCTGGTGGTTCGAGGGCGGTCTGTCCGCTACAACCGGTGTTCCCTACATCGGTCTGGAGAATGGCAAGCTCGTAAATAACCTGACCGATCCTGCAATTGAGCGTGTACAGAACTTCATGTACGATCTGAACACCTCCAATGCGATCGCAATCGGTGTTGGCGACTACGGCTGGACGGCTCATCCCGAGTACATCGGCGAAGGCAAGCTCCTGTTCTACCCCGTTGGTCTGTGGGCATTGTACGGCGGTGACCTTGACACCACTGATGACGATGCACGTCCCGACTGGATGAAGCAGTTCGGTGACAATTGCTTCTTCGTTCCGATGCCGAGAGATCCCGACGCAGATGAACACTACATTCCGACCAACATGGAATCCTACCTGTTCGTAGCAGGCGGTCATAACCCCGAAGGTGTTGCTAAGTACCTCGAGTGCAAGCGTGTTGCTATGATGAATGAAGAAGCAATTCGCATTGGCAACGAGGCGTTCATTGAGGACTATCAGTGGTCCGAAGAAATGATCGAAATGAAGAAGAAGATGGATGAGATCGCACTTGAGAATCCCATGTTCGACTTTATGAATGGCGTTTCCACTGACCTTGCAAAGATTCTGGACGACAGTGCCAGCGGTGTTCGTGCAGCAGGTAAGGGCGTTCCGTGGAATGAGTCCCTCTCTACGATCAAGGATGCAGTTGACACCATGGTGGAAGAAGCCAACAACGCTCAGTAAGTGCAAATTTGCCTGATTTCAGCAGCTCTGGAGATTTCTGCAGAGCTGCTGTTCTGGTTTTTTAAACAGTTGTTTCGTGAATTTGCATTAGTATAATGTTCACAATTTATACTTGAATTCAGGGGAGAAGCGTGCTATAATATAATTAATTAGAAACTACAGGAGGCTTGCTCGTATGGCAAAGGTACTGGTAACAGGCGGTTGCGGATTGATCGGTGACCACGTTTGCTCCGGATTTTTAAAGAAGGGGTATGAGGTAATCGCTGTCGATCAGCAATCCAGTGACTACAACATTAACAAGGAAAATTTCACATTTATTGAAGCCAAGCCGTCGGATAAGTCAGCATATGCAGATGTCTTTGACCGCAATAAGATCGACACCGTGATTCATCTGGCATGTACCGTGGATAATGATTTAGGACATATTATTACCGAGAAGGAAATTGAAATCAACAAGCAGTGCAACAGTTTTATTTACCGTTTTGCGATTTCTCATGACGTGAAGCGTTTTATTCTCATCAGCACCACACAGGTTTATCAGATGCCCAAGACCCGTGAGCCGCTGCGTGAAGATGATTTCACAAAACCCGTTACAAACTATGCAAAGCTGAAATCCGATTCCGAGAACACCATGGCAACTGACATCGGTCGTGCAAAGGGCATGGTTTGTGCAATTATTCGTATTCCTCCCGTATACACCAAAAAGTTCTGCGGTAATCTGGAGGCAAAGATCACGGATCCGAAGGACAACACCAAGTTCTTGTACCGCACCGGCGAATATGGATTCCATTTCTGCTGCGTACATAATATGGTTGACTTCCTGCTGGGATTTACCCGTGCAGCAGAGGACAGCTCCTATAACGGCATTTACAATGTGGCAGACAAGCATCTGACAATGGCGTCGGAGATTATTGAATACATGAAAGCCAATCACCGTATTGGTGTTGTTCTGCAGCGTGTTCCCCCAAATGCCAGCGTGACTTCCATCAAGAGCCTGATCGGAAACAAGGATATGAAGACCAATTATCGTTTCCTTGATTTCACACGGATTTTGAACAACAATATGTTCGATGTCAGCAAGGCTTCCAAGTTCTGTTCTTTCCGCTGGAATATCAAGAATACCAAGTAATATCAAAACTCCCTGCTGCAAGCAGGGAGTTTTCTGTTTAATACTTATCTCCCTGTCATGTGACAGGGAGTTTTTTGATGAAAATCCCCCTGCCGGTGCAGGGGGATTCATGTTACATCGCAGCAAGCTTTGCAAACTGCTCCTTGAGTGCAGGATAGATCTCACGATAGAGCTGATAATACTTCTCATATTCCGGTACATTCTCCGCAATCGGTTCCTGTACATTTGCCGTATGCACGATCGCATCACAAGCCTCCGGCACACTGCCGTACATACCCGCTCCGACTGCCGCAAGAATCGCTACGCCAAGAGCCGGTCCCTCCTTGGAATCCACCGTCTTTACCGGACAATCATACAGATCTGCCAGCATCTGTCTCCACACAGGGGAAGAACCTCCTCCGCCGCACGCCATCATGTCGCTTACGGAAACGCCCATTTCACGGCAAACCTCCACACAGTCACGCAGCGAATAGGTCACACCCTCCATAACGGCACGCAGCATATCACGCTTTTCATGAATTGCGGAAAGCCCGAAGAACACACCTCTTGCATTCGGATCAAGATGTGGTGTACGCTCACCCATCAGATACGGGAGATACAGCAGCTTGTTCGCTCCGATCGGGGATTCCAGCACCGCCTTGTCCATCAGATAATAAGGATCAACGCCCATCGCAGCAGCAGTTTCCTTTTCTGCATTGCAGAACTGATCTCTGAACCACTTCAAAGACAGACCTGCACCCTGCGTTACGCCCATAACGTGCCAACAATCCGGAACTGCACAGCAGAAGGTATGCACCCTGCCGCCCTGATCAATGGTAATATCCGATGTGTGTGCAAACACCACGCCGCTTGTGCCGATGGTGGTGAACGCCTTTCCGTCACGGACAACACCCGTTCCGACGGCAGCGGCGGCATTGTCGCCCGCACCGCCGACAACGATGGTTCCCTTCTTCAGCCCCGTCTTTGCGGCTGCTTCCGCAGTCAGTCCACCCGTAATTTCGGGACTTTCGTAAACCTTGGCAAGCAGTGATCTGTCAATATCCAGCTTATCGAGCACTTCGTCTGACCACTGGCGTTTGGGAATATCCAGCAGCTGCATTCCCGATGCGTCGGAAACCTCCGTTGCAAATTCACCCGTCAGACAGAAACGCACATAGTCCTTCGGCAGGAGAATATGGCGACATTTCTCATAATTCTCAGGTTCGTTGTTGCGTACCCAGAGGATCTTGGATGCAGTGAATCCCGTCAGTGCAGGGTTTGCCGTGATCTCAATCAGTCGTTCCTTCCCCACCCTTTCGGTGATCTCGTCGCATTCCTTTGCAGTTCTCTGGTCGCACCAGATGATCGAATTGCGGATCACATTACAGTCCTTGTCCAGCATCACAAGTCCGTGCATCTGTCCCGAAAGCCCGATGCCCTTGACTTCATCCGCAGACACGCCGCTCTTGTCCATCACAGCCCTGATCGTCGCAAATGCAGCCTCACGCCAGTCCGCAGGATCCTGCTCCGCATAGCCGTTCTTCGGCTGATACATGGGATACTCCACCGTATGTGCGGCAATCACCTTTCCTGTTTCATCAAATAATACGGTCTTGGTACCGCTTGTGCCAAGATCTACGCCAATTACATATGCCATCCTTTATCACTCCATTCCGTTTTCCTCGGCGGTGTTCCACCACCGCCCGTTCATTCACATTATACTATATTTCACGGCTTTTTGCAAGGATTTCCACGGATTTTACGCATTCTTTTTTGTCGGGTAAATTCAGAGAAATCCTGAAATTTCGAAAAAAGAAAAAATATTATTGTTTTTCAATAAAAAGTACTTGACAAATGATATTTCTTGTGATATAATGGAAACATCACAACGGGAGATTCCCGCTGACACTTGGAGGTAACAATTATGTGGAACAAAACCAAATCCTTACAGCTTTCCCTTCTTCTGGTGAAAGTATTGTTCGTATTCATCCCGATCCTCATGTGCTGTGTGCCTGTCATCGTTGAATGGTACAATGCCGTATACGGCGATGGTGTTGGATTTCTGAACGGTTCGGTATTCTGGCCGCTTTCCATCACGCTGTATCTGGCTGCGATCTGCGGAATGGTCTGCCTGTATGCACTGCACAAGCTGCTGCTGAACATCAAAAAAGAGGATGTATTCACTGCACAGAACTGCAAATGCCTGCGTATCATTTCCTGGTGCTGCATTCTGGCGGCAATTCCATTTGGAATCTTTGGCATCTGGCGTGCCCTGAGCTTTATGATCGCTCTGGTTGCGGCATTCTTCGGATTGATTCTCCGTGTGCTGAAGAATGTATTTGAAAAGGCAGTGGAACTGAAGGAAGAAAACGATTTTACGATCTAAAGGAGGAACGATTATGCCAATTATAGTCAATCTGGATGTGATGATGGCAAAGCGGAAGATCTCCTCCGGTGATCTTGCCAAGAAAATCGACATCACGCCTGCCAATTTATCCATTTTAAAAACCGGAAAAGCCAAAGCCATTCGCTTTTCCACCCTCGAAAAGCTCTGCGAAGTACTCAACTGCCAGCCGGGGGACATTTTGGAGTGGAGAGATGAAGAATGATTATGCCAGCACCGCTTCCGCTTGTGCGAAGCACAAAGGAAGCAGCTCACCGGCGGCGGTTCGCCGCTGTCAGCCGGGTGACATTTTGGAGTGGAGGGATGAAGAATGATCATGACAGCATCGCTTCCGCTTGTGCAAAGCACAAAGGAAGCAGCTCACCGGCGGCGGTTCGCCGCTGTCAACCGGGGGATATTCCGGAATGGAGGGACGAGGAATGAAACAGAACATTAAGGCGGCTTTGGGCTATGCTGCAGCATTTATTCTGCTGTTCGTCACAGAAATCATCATCGGCATCTACGGTCTGGGTATTGTGCGTGCCTATGTCGGGGATGTACTGATCGTAATGCTGCTGTATTGCCTGATCCGCATTTTCACAAAGGCACTGCCGAGAACCCTGCCGCTGTGGATGTTCGGCTTGGGATGTGCTGCGGAGATCATGCAGTATTTCCATCTGAGCGACCTGCTCGGTTTTGAACGCGGCAGCCTGCCTGCAACACTCATCGGTACCAGTGCAAGCTGGTGGGATGTTGTAAGCTATGCGATCGGTGCCGCACTGATCTATGCGGCAATGTTCGTTCTGCACAAGCTGTCAGAAGCACCGCAGAAATTCCGCAGAATTTCAGCCGTACTCTGTACGATCGCAGCGATCATCGGGCTTGGCGTCTGGTGGGCACAAATGGCGATCACCTACCGCTTTGATTTTGATCCCGACTGGATGACGGGAAGATCCCTGAGTGCCGTGCAGAAGCGTTATGTCCACTATGACGCACAGGTACAAAGGATCGAACGTCTTGAAGATCAGGGCTATGTGTTCATCGGACAGGACCGCTATTTCCACGACTCTATCAGCAGTGCGGGAAATTTCTACTATCTCTACTATGCAAAATGTGATGAAAACACCATCGTTACTGATGTTCAGATCGTTGATACAGGAATCGGCGGCTGATTGAAAGGAGAAAATCATGACCAGTGAATACGACAGCATCTACAATGCATCGGGCACACTGCCCGTGCCGATAACTGCCGATACCGCAGCAAAGCCTGCCGACGTCTTTGAAAAAAAAGAAAGAATCCTTTCGATTTCCGCTATGGCGGCAGGATTCCTGTTCATCCGTTTTTGCTGCTACCATGCCACAGGCGTGCTGACGACCTTACTGTTCTGTCTGATCATCACTATGTGCATCCTCTACCTCAAACGCAGCAGAAAAACCTTTGACAAACGTCACAAAGCACTTGCAGGCGTGCTGTATGCATTTTCCGCCGTGTACTCGGTCACGGCAAATCACTTTCTGACCTTTCTCAACACCTTGTTCCTCATCGGCGTGGTCTGCTTGTTTGTCTATGCTGTGTGCCAGCCCGACAGCGGCACATTCCGCTGGCTGCCCTATTCCATGGAAAAGGCGATTCTTTCCCATCCATTCGGCAGCTTTAACAAATGTCCCGCCGCTGCATTTTCCGCTGTCCGCAGCAAATCCGGCTGGAAGAATATTCTGTACGCCGTGCTCGGACTCCTCCTCACGATTCCCCTGACATCCATTGTAGCGACGCTCTTGTGCAGTGCGGATGATGGAATGGCAAAAATGCTGAACAAACTCATTCTTGAACCGGATTTTGAAACCCTGATCCTGATACCCCAGCTTGCATTTGGTGCTCTTGTCGGATGCTATCTGTTCGGCTTGCTTTACAGCAATGTCAACACGCCAAAGACCCTTTCGGATGCAGAGTGCGAAAGACGCATTCTCGGTATGCGGATCATGCCCAATGCCATGGTCTATGCAGCGGTAACTCCCATCTGCATTCTCTATGTGCTGTTCTTTGTTTCCCAGTTCCGCTATTTTCTGGGCGGTTTCATGGGCGTGTTGTCCGAGGGCTACACCTACGCCGAATACGCTCGCAAGGGGTTCTTTGAACTCTGTACAGTCTGCTGCATCAATTTTGCCGTGATCGGCATTATGAGTTTCATGGCAAAGCTCTGCGGTGCATCAAAGCCCATTATTCTGAAGATCTACACACTCTTTCTGTCCTTCTGCTCCCTCGTTCTCGCAGGTACGGCAATGGCGAAGATGTTCCTGTACATCAGTGCCTACGGCATGACGCAGATGCGTATTTACACCACATGGTTCATGGTACTGCTCATCATCGGCTTTGTACTCATCATCATCCGCCAGTTCAGAAAGAATCTTCCCGTATGCAGGATCGGCTTCATTCTGTTCACCGCAATGTTCGGACTGCTCTGCTTCTCCCGTCCCGACGCATGGATCACTCGCTACAATGCGGAAATGTACATTGCAGGAAAACTGCAGGAATTGGACATCGGAATGATCAACAGAGAGCTTTCCGATGACGCAGTTGCCGTTCTTTCTTCCTATCAGAACGGTGAGCTTGCAGCTTACAATTCTACGACGAATACAACGATTGGTTATACGATCGACATCATGATTCAGAACAGTCTTGATGATTATCATAATGATTTCTATCAGTCCCTCAACCTCTCCGCATGGATCATTCAGATGAATGGGGTGACGGCAGAATGAATCCATTCCCCTATTCCATCGACAACAAGCGATACCACACGCTGTACTATCACAATCTGAAAACCTTCGGCGGACGGGTGTACAAGGCAGTCCTCAACGGCGGCTTTACCTGTCCGAATATCGACGGAACAAAGGGATTCGGCGGCTGTGCATTCTGTGACGGCGGGAGGGGGGGATTCACCCACCCTGCCCCCCTCACAGAACAGCTTCATCCTGTA
>JAZOBK010000056.1:0-3641 GCA_045595985.1 Oscillospiraceae bacterium | reverse complement strand
GTTCGGGGACTTCGTCCCCGAACCCCTCTGTGGGGCTTTCGCCCCACGCCGCATTTTTGGGGGGCGACAAACTGATCCCCGTCCGAAACGGACGGGGAATTCGGATTTATTCTGCCAGAAGCTTTTCAGCCGAAGCAAGCTTTACGCAGAGAACGAACAGATCCATCGCCTTCTGCAGTTCATCAACTTCCGGATAGGTCGGAGCGATACGGATGTTCTTGTCCTCCGGATCCTTTCCGTAGGGGAAGGTTGCACCTGCACCCGTCAGGACAACGCCCGCTTCCTTGCAAAGCTGAACGACACGCTTTGCACAGCCCTGCGGAGCGTCAAAGGATACGAAATAACCGCCCTTCGGGGTTACCCAGCTGCCGATGCCGAGGGGCTTCAGCTCCTTCTCAAGCGTGCTGATTACCACATCGAATTTCGGCTGGATCAGTGCTCTGTGCTTTTCCATATGTGCCAGAACATTTTCAAATTTGCCGTCAAAGAACTTTACATGACGCATCTGGTTGATTTTATCAAAGCTGATGGTAAATACATTCAGAGCCTTTGTCAGATCAGCAAGGTTTGCCTTGCTTGCAGCCATGACTGCCACGCCCGCACCTGCATAGGTTACCTTTGCGGTGGATGCGAACAGGTATACCATATCGGGATTGCCTGCCTTCTTTGCTTCCGCAAGGATCGGCAGAATGGTCTTGGGATGATCACACAGGTGATGGATGCAGTACGCATTGTCCCAGAAAATACGGAAATCGGGTGCTGCGGGCTTGAGTGCTGCCATGCGGCGAACAACCTCGTCGCTGTAGCTGATGCCGGTCGGATTTGCATACTGCGGTACGCACCAGATACCCTTGATGCTTGCATCCTCTGCCACCAGACGCTCTACCATGTCCATGCCGGGGCCTTCTTCCGTCATGGGAATGTTGATCATCTCCGCACCGAAGAACTGTGTGATGCTGAAATGTCTGTCATAGCCCGGAACGGGGCACAGAAACTTTACCTTGTCAAGCTTGCTCCAGGGGGTATTCCCCAGCAGACCGTGGGAATAGGCATAGCTGATGGTCAGGTACATTGCCTGCAGGCTTGCGTTGCCGAAGATGAACATTTCATCCGTTTCCACACCCAGCATGGGAGCAAACAGTGCCTTTGCCTCCGGAATACCGTCCAGCAGACCGTAGTTGCGGTAATCGCCTGCCGCTCCGCTGAGGTCGTCCTCGGAAATGCAGCTGAGCAGCTCACGGTTCAGGTCAAGCTGCTTCGGAGAGGGCTTGCCTCTGGACATATCCAGCTTGAGATCCTGTGCCTGATAGGCAGCGTATTCCGCTTTGCAGTTATCATAAAAGGCAGCAAGCTGAGCCTTGTCAAATACATTCAGTTCCATGATCGTTTTCTCCTTCGGTAACATATGTTGTTGTTATTCTTATTATATCGCAGAACTGCCGTTTTTGCAAGCGATTTCGGAAAAATTGCTTTGCTTTTTGTAGGGTTATACGGAAAACTGCCCTAAAATATCAGCTTGAATGTGAATTTTGACGTGAATTTTGTCCGCAAAGGAAATTCATGTGTGCTTGTGACGTGTACAACTTCATGATTTTTTGGGAAATCCTAAAGTTTTTTTGCATTTCCCCTTGACAAAAGTGCAAAAAAAGTTTACAATTATATATGTTGTATGATATTTTAGTAAACGCCCGATGGCAGTTAGAACGAATTGGCAGCGGAGTTTGCATCCGACAGCGGCAGAAGCGGCGTCGGATCACGCAGCAGTATTTGCGGCTTAGAACTGCACCCAGCAGTTCTTACTTTATATCATTCTACTTTTTTGATTCCGCAGGATCTCTGCGGTGGACTATACATGAAAATTGTTCAGGGGGATGCTCCCCAGGTACCGTTGTTTCGGGGAATACATACGGAGAACGGTATGGTCATTTATAAGTTTGAAAAATGAATAAAGAAAGCGGCATTTACCGCCTGCGTAAGGTTTATGTACAATAAATGAAACTTTACAAATGAAGGAGGTAATGCACATATGCAGACAATTATCATTGTCATACTGGCAATTCTGTTGGCAGCAGCATTGATCGGTATTTTTGTGACTTACAAAATTGTCAGCGAGCAGGCTTTCCAGAAGGGTGTGGCACACCGCAAGCAGGAAGCAGAAGCCGTACTGGGTTCTGCCGAAAAGGAAGCTCGTGCCAAGGTGGAAACCGCCGAGCGGAAGATTGCGGAAGCAAACCGTATTCTTGATGATGCAGCCAAGAAGGCTGAAGCCAAGAAAAAGGAAGCTCTCGTAGAAGCGAAGGATGAGATCCACAAGCTGCGTTCAGAGGCAGAAAAGGAGATCCGTGACCGCCGCAATGAGGTTTCCAAACAGGAACGCCGCATTCACCAGAAGGAAGAAAATCTGGACAAGAAGCTCGACAGCATGGAACGCAAGGAGGAGGTTCTGCAGGAGAAGATCAAGGCTGCGGACACTCTGAAGGAAGAAGCAGAGGCACTCAAGAAGGTGCAGCTGGACACTCTGGAGCGTATTTCCGAGCTGACTCGTGAACAGGCAAAGGAATACATCCTGCAGACATTGGAAGAAGATCTGGTGCATGACAAGGCAGTCAAGGTGACTGCATTTGAGCAGCAGATCAAGGAAGATTGTGAAGAAAAGGCACGCAGCTATATTTCACTGGCGATTGCGAAATGTGCAGCGGATCAGGTATCCGAGGCAGCAGTTTCCGTAGTTGCACTGCCGAATGACGAAATGAAGGGTCGTATCATCGGCCGTGAGGGTAGAAATATCCGTACTCTTGAAACGCTGACGGGCGTTGATCTGATCATCGACGATACGCCCGAGGCAATTACGCTTTCCTGCTTTGATCAGGTGCGTCGTGAGATTGCAAGAATTGCACTGGAGCGTCTGATCGGCGACGGCAGAATCCATCCGAGCCGCATTGAGGAAATGGTGGAAAAGGCAAAGCGTGAGGTAGAACATAAGATCAAGCAGGAGGGCGAACGTGCTGTCCTGGAAACCAATGTACATGGCATGAACCATGAGCTGATCAAGCTCCTTGGCCGTCTGAAATTCAGAACCAGCTATCGTCAGAACGTGCTGACGCACTCCATTGAGGTTGCACAGCTTGCAGGCGTACTGGCTGCTGAGCTGGGCGTGGATGTGAATCTTGCCAAGCGTGCGGGTCTGCTGCATGACATTGGTAAGGCACTGACTTCCGAGGTGGAAGGCTCCCACGTACAGATCGGTGTGGATGTTTGCCGCAAGTGCCATGAGAATGCGGAAGTAATCCATGCGATTGAAGCCCATCATAATGATGTGGAGCCTCGCACAGCGATTGCCTGCATCGTACAGGCTGCGGATGCAATTTCTGCGGCAAGACCTGCAGCAAGAAGCGAAAACTACGAGAGCTACATCAAGCGTCTGGAGAAGCTCGAGGAAATCTGTACATCCTACAAGGGTGTTGAAAAGTGCTATGCCGTTCAGGCTGGTCGTGAGATCCGTGTAATGGTACAGCCCGAGGTTATCAGCGACGAAAAGATGGTACTGGTGGCAAGACAGATTGCACAGCAGATCGAGGACGAGATGGATTATCCCGGACAGATCAAGGTGAACCTCATCCGTGAAAGCCGGACTGTGGATT
>JAZOBK010000055.1:0-2066 GCA_045595985.1 Oscillospiraceae bacterium | reverse complement strand
CTTTCCACCGAGGGAAGCAGTTCATATCGGTCGCTTTGTCTGACGCAGAGCTCCAGCAACTGCCGGGCCATAGGATCGTCTTCCACGATCAGAACACGGGTCATATCAGGTCACCTCCGTCTTTTGTTATGGTGGTAGTAAGTGTAAATACAGGGCGGCAGCAAATGTCCATGGAGCCGCCTGCCATCTCGACCTTCCGTCGGAGAGAACCCAGTCCTCCCCCCTCCGTGATCTCACATTCGGGTATGCTGCCGTCATTTTGGAAGCTGACCTGATACTGCGTATCCGTTTCAGAAAAGCGGATATACAGTGTCCGGGCCCCGGCATGACGCGCCGCGTTGGTCAGAGCCTCTGCCGCCGCTGCCAGAAACAGCCGCTCAGTCTCCTTCTGTTCGGGCACCTGCCCATCGACTTCTACCGTAATACCGAATGCATTCGCCGTTTGAACAAGCATTGGCAAGGTAAAGCGTTCCGCCGTTTCTGCTGTATTCCGGCGAAGCAGTGCAATGCTGCGCTTCCATGCATCAACCGGAACGGCTTTTTCCCCGCTGCTGTCCAACAGATAGCTTCGGGCAGCCAAGAGCGTCTGGCCCAGTTCACTGTGAATGCCGGCTTTGGTTTCCAAGCGCTCTCTGTCGCGCGTCAGTTCCTCAACGGTTTCTTCATATTGCTTGAGTCGCTGATACAGCGCCTCAAGAGCGATGTTTTTCTGTTCCAGATCTTCGGCAAGCCCATAAAGCTGTGTGGTTTCAACTGCTGTGATCTGAAGCACATCCTGCAGGTCCGTCTTTGAAAAGGTCCATACCGTACCATCCGGCAAGCGGAAACTTGGCTGCGTGCCCACGGACAGCCGCACGACACCCGGCTGCATACTTCCTCCGCAAAGATCTTCCCACATAAGCGCAGCATTTTGCAGATCACGTCCCAGCATGACATGGCAAAGCCGATTCATTCGATGGTTGACCAGCATCACTCTGCCGTTTTCAGCGTAGAAGCAAAGGCCGGTGGGAAGGTGGTCAATGCTTTCCTTGATCGCGGATCGGGTAGGCGCAATCCTGCGAAGGCTCATTTCGTGGATGGCGGAATATGTAAGGAAAACAGCCATCACAGCCAAAAGGAGGAGCACATAAACAATCGGCTTCTCGCAAAGCCAACGGCTGACATCCGCAGGAGCCAATTCATGCTTCTCGCTCCGTACATCTGCGGCAAACAGGATCATCATGGTTCCGCTGAATACAACACATAAAAGTGTCGGAATGATAAACCGGACAGACTTTCTCCGGAAGGCAAGTACCAGCATATGAATACTGCCGCACAGAATCAGAAACAGGCAGAGCATAAGTGCTATGCGGAACAGAACAGGAAGCGTATCATAGTTCATCATATGCATCCACCTCCTTCGGATATCTCAAGGTCAATAACGACATCTTCCTCCTGAAGGGTGTAGGTGAAGCTGCCGATGCACAGGCTGATATCTTCCAGCACAGACCTTTCGATACTGTCTGTACATCCGATCTGAAGATTCATTTTCACTGTCCCGTCTTTGCCGGAAATGCGCACCATCACAGCGGTGATCCGGTCGAACAGTTTTTCCACGAGACTTTCATAGAAATCGTAAGCAGCAATGATGGACTCAAGGCGAATATCGCCCTCGCACCTTGCGTCAAGCATGACAAAAACAGAAGCAAGCTGCAGATTGTCCAGAGATTCCCGGATACAATATTCGATCTCGCGAGCCTGAACAATCGTGCTTTCCTCACCCAGCAGCAACAGATTACTGCGTCGCTTCACATAGGAACCGATCACGCACATTTTTACCATAGCCCTGCGTACCAGCGCCGGATCAGATGTCTGGTCAAGTAATACTTCAAGTTTCTCAATCTGGGGTGCGACTTCTGCAGTGATCCGATCGTATAGGCGACTTTTTTCCTCCAAGTACGCCTGCTGTTCTTTCAGTTTCAATTCTGCCTGCAGCAGTGCATTTTTTCTGCCAAGTTTCTGCCGTGCGTCCTGTAGCCGAAGGCGGATCGTAGCCATGGCGTTCTGTGTGCCAAGGAGTTGAACAA
>JAZOBK010000054.1:0-2501 GCA_045595985.1 Oscillospiraceae bacterium | reverse complement strand
CGCAATTACCGGCGGCAGCAACGAGTCCTTCTATGGCAAGAACGAGGGCAGAACCAGAGAAGCAATGCTTCAGAAGGTGACAAGAACGCTTTCTATTCTTGCATTTGTGACGATCATTGCAATGAATATCGTGATCCCCTACATCATGACATTCTTTGAAACAACTGCTGAATAACACTACCGCATGACCCTGCGTTCCGACGAACACAGGGCCATCTTTTTTGCCCGCATATGCAGTATTCCGGCGGTTTGCGGACAGAATATTCCTATAGAACAGTAAAGGAGATAGCTATGGCAAGACATAACAGAAAACATCAGCAAAGAAAAGAGAAAGCTGCCAGAACGGCGGCACATCCCCATAAAAAAGCGATCCATGTGAGTCAGGACGAGATCACCTCCTGCTGCAATCGGATCAAGACCTTCCTCACCCAGAGCGGCAGGAGAAATATGACAGCGGCGGAGCTTTCCAAGAAATGCCACAGCCGCCGCAATCCCGAAGCTTTCCGCCTTGCAATGGAAAAGCTCCTGCGTGAGGGCGTGATCCTCGAACGCAGAAGCGGCTATTCGCTCAGCGAAAAGCGTGGCTGCTTTCCTGCCGAGGTGCTGCGGCTTGCCCATTCCTTCGGCTTTATCAGGGATGAGGGCGGCGTGGAATATTTCGTCCCCGGAAAATTCCTCATGGGCAGTATGCCCGGCGACCGTGTGCTTGCAGCACACATTGATTCCCGTACGGGTTCTCCCGAAGCCGAAGTGGTTTCGGTACTGCAGGAATGCGAGAACTTCCAGCTTACGGGAAAGATCGTTGCGGAGGAGGGCGGACTCTGCCTGCTTCCCGACACGATGAGCAGCACGCCGCTGCGTATTGATTACAAGGCAAGCGAGCCCTATGCCGTGGGCGACAAGGTGCTTGCCGTTCTGACGCAGCGTGGCAGGCGGCACATGGAACACCGTGTGAAGGTGATCCTCAATTTCGGCAGTGCGGACAGTGCGGAAAACTGCATGGCGGCAAAGATCATCGGACAGGGCATTCCCGTGGAATTTCCTGCAGAGGTGCTGCGTGAAGCTGAAAAATCCGCTGCAATGGGTGTGACTGCCTTTGATCTGGAAGGCAGAACCGATTTGCGTGACGAGGTGATCTTCACCATTGACGGTGCGTATTCCAAGGATCTGGACGATGCGGTTTCCGTGAAGAAAACAGCGGACGGCGGCTGGGAACTCGGCGTGCACATTGCGGATGTGTCGCATTATGTCCGCCCGAACAGCAAGCTGGATGCAGACGCATTCGACCGTGGCACGAGCATTTATTATGCGGACAAGGTCATCCCCATGCTGCCGCCCGCACTGTCGAACGGTATCTGTTCGCTGAACGGCGGCGTGGACAGGCTCGCATTTTCGGCGATCATGGAGGTTTCCCCCGAGGGTGATCTGCTGGGGGCGAAATTCTGCAAATCCGTGATCCGTTCCGTTGTACGGGGCATTTACAGCGAATGCAACGCCGTGCTTGACGGCAGTGCGGACACAGAAATTCTGGAAAAATATGCACCCGTTACAGAAAGTCTGCAAATTCTGGACGCACTCGCGGATGTTCTTGAAAGCCGCCGCATCGGTCGTGGTGCACCCACGCTGGAAAGCACCGAAACAGCGGTGCTGCTGAACGAACAAGGCATTTGCGTAGGTCTTGCAGCAAGGGAGCGTGGCAGAAGCGAATGCATCATTGAGGCGTGTATGCTGCTGGCGAATCAGGCGGCGGCAAGGCTTGCAAGAGATGCGGAAATTCCGTTGGTATACCGTGTGCATGAGGATCCGTCCCCCGAACGCATCGCCGCACTCAAGGAAACACTCGAAAAGCTGGGGCAGGAACGTCCCGTCTTTGAGGAAGCAAGCCCCCGTGACATTCAGAAGATTCTGGACGACGCAAGGGACAAGGAATGCTTCCCCGTGGTGAATAAGCTGACGCTGCGTGCAATGGCAAAGGCGAAATACAGCCACGAGCCATTGGGACATTTCGGGCTTGCACTGCGTGATTATGCACATTTCACCTCACCCATCCGCCGTTATCCGGATCTTGTGGTGCACCGCATCCTGTCGGACTATCTGGAAGGCGGCAGCCGTGAGTGGATGCAGAAGCGATATGCAAAATTCGCCGAAAATGCAGCCGCACATTCTTCCGACATGGAACTGCGTGCGGTCACCGTGGAGCGTGATGCGGACGCCTGCTATGCAGCGGAATTCATGCAGTCGCACGTCGGAGAGGTGTTCCACGGCATCATCTCAAGTGTGATGGATTTCGGGCTGTATATCACTCTCGATAACCTTGTGGAGGGGCTGCTGCACATTCACGAGCTGCCCGAAGGCAGCTATGAGATCGAGGAAGGCTGGTATCTGAAGGAAACCTACACGGGTACCACCTACCGTCTGGGCGATCCGATGGAGGTCGTTTGTGCAAAAGCGGATGTGAATTCGGGTAAAATTGATTTCGCAGCGGTAAATTCCCGCTGACA
>JAZOBK010000053.1:0-2784 GCA_045595985.1 Oscillospiraceae bacterium | reverse complement strand
ACCGCTTGGCCTCCGACTTGGCAGAGGTACGGCGAGAGTATCTGTCAGATCCATACCAAGCTGTTCTGCGGCACGGTATACATACGCTCTCTGCTCTGCCCACGATTTTTCGATGGTTTCTTTTTCCGAGCAATTCTCGATATCATGAGGCATCCAGTGAGTTTCATTGTGAAAATGCGTTTTCAGATCCATTCCCCATGTATGTTCGGGTACCAGCAGTAAACTGCCGCAAAGATCGGTATCTTCAAATGACTCACAGCTTCGCAGAATCTCACGGAATGCACGTGTTTTGGTGGGATCGGTTCCTACGCCATGGATCCAGCTGTCACCGATTTCGCCTTCCACTACCGGCAGATCCATTCCACGCAGAGCGACAGCAGCTTCATCGAGAGTAGATGCCTGAATCACAGCATCAGGATATTTTTCTCTGAGTGAACGATATATACCTTCCAGCTGTTCGCCTCCCTGCGGACCGTGATTATCTCCGGTAAAGCCGAACACCAGTGCAGTATCTCCGAACTCGCACGGTTCACCGTAATCACGGCTGTAAATTACAACAATGCTCTTGTCCCCGTGCTTCCAGCGGAATATTTCCGGCACATCAGGGACAGGGGTAGCGGGATTGACACCGATGTGCAGCAGCTCAACACCGTGGTCGGCAAGCAGAGGAATCATTCCTGCAGTATGTCCTGGCACATCGGTCATCTTTGCTGCGATGGTCTTTCTGCCGTACCGTTCATCAAGCTTTGCGGAAATATCAAGCCCTGCTGAGAAAAGTGCGGGATTCATATATTCGGTATGCGTGGTAAACGGCAGTGCGTGCCAGGCAATCAGTCCGTCTCGGATAGCTTTGTCCAGTGTGCCGTCATCCTCCTTCAATGCTTCGCCGATCAGCCATGAACCGGTGGTCCACACAAATCGGTGATCTGTGTGTTCGTTATCACGTGCCACACGGATAGCGGAAGGAAGATATTCTTTCAGATATTTTTCACGGACATCAGCAGCATAACCGGTAAATCCGATATCCAGATGGGTTTTGAAAACAAGAAGTACTTTCCGTATCATAAAAAATTTCCTTTGGTAAATCTGTCAGGACCATTCAGAAGAATTCCGATTCATGTATACAGCAGGCAGCATGATATATCATGAACTGAATGAGAAAATCAGGTGCAGATTAGTACATCATCTCGACACCTGACTCTCTTTATATCCTCTCAATCCAGATCCTGAATAAACTTAACAGCCCTTGAGAGTTTTGCTTTAATTAATTTTTCACATCCGGCCCAGTATGAAGCAAAACTGTTCGATTTCTGAGGCATCAGCGTGCGGAGTACAGTCCAGGGATACCCGATGGATTCATTGTACAGGGATTCAAAATTGATATAAATACTGTCCTTGATCAGCTCCATCATTTCAGCCGTTTCCGGGTCACGGGAATATCTGTTTTTCAAAGCAACATCAAAGAAAGCGGGTGTAACAGTGCGATAGCTCTGTGCTGCAAGAGCTTCCAGAACAGCGCCTGACATTTCAGGATTCCGCGCATCAATCGGAATACACATAAGATTCATGGTATCCTGTACGCGAGTACCGTATTCAGCCTGGTTTTCAACCAGGAGCGGATACGGCAGCAGACCATAATCGTTTTCCATTTCGGACAACTGCCACATAACATCGCCAATTCGTGTGGTTACAAGCAGAGCTTTGTCAGCCGCAAATATCTTCAGGTCGGTACTGTCGTTCGTTGTAGCATAGCATCCTGCGTTTTCCCACATCAGTGCGTAAACTTTTTCAACGATTGTTGTCATCCGGTCTACATCAACGTCAAGAAAAGGAAGATCATCTTCGTCACGTGAAATCATCGACACACGGAAACTCTGCATATAACCGTCCGCATCGTTGATCGAAGAACAGATCAATCCGTACCGGTCGTCAGTATCATATTTACCATTACCGTTAAGATCTTCGTATCGGTCAGCAATCAGAGCATTGACATAGTCGATTGTCCAGCGATGTTCCTTGACCACATTGTACAGATTTTCGATCCCTGCATCTGCAGCCAGCTTCTGGTTGAAAGCATATACCGACATCGGCTTCAGATGGGAAATAACTATGTCTCCCGTAGCGAAATAAAGCTTGCCGGCTATCTGTAAATCTTCTGTTACCGATCGATTCCACCACGGCTGTTCCAGATTCAGGTATTTAATATCATTCAGATTCAGGAAAAGTCCCTCCAGAGAAAGAGCAGGAATACGGGCAGACCAGCCGGAAATGACATCATAAGCACCGTCCGCAGCTGCGATAGAAGCACGGATTTCACCGATGGTCTGATCGTACTGATCCCATACACCACCGACAGCAATGTTGATAGAAACATCCAGCCGCTCTTCCACCATACGGTTTCGCTCATACACTGTATCATAAACAGGATCGCCCGTCATATCTTCAAGATACAGTTCTCTTTGATTGTCATTTTCTCCGCGCACATGAAATGTTATCTTTTCTCCCTGGAAATCAAGTTCCGGCAAGGTATCAGGATGATTTGTGCGGGAATACTCTGTCTCAGCAGATTCTTCAGCGGATGTTTCTGTATTTTCAGAAATGATCTCTTCTTTCGTTTCTTCTGCTGTGTCTTGCGGTACTTCGGAAGCACAGGAACTCAATGCAGGCATACAGGCAAGCAGTGCAAGCAGACAAACAAGTATCTTTTTCATAAGCTACTCCTAAAATAACTGATGTGTTCTCCAAAAAACTGTTTCGGACAACCGAACAACAACATCTTTCTGT
>JAZOBK010000052.1:0-4175 GCA_045595985.1 Oscillospiraceae bacterium | reverse complement strand
CCAGCGATTGTCACTATCCGTTGGCTCATACACATCGGATAAAAACTCTGTCAGTGCCGTGCTGATAGGGAAGTAGGCTCTGTTGAACAGTCCGACTGCACCTTCCTTTTCAAGGGGATTCTGTACTTTCTGTTGTGTGATCTGATTTGCCTTGCTTTCACGGGAAGAGGTCGGCAGCTGTGTAGGATCCATCCATTCGGGATGGGCGGTAAGAATGCCGTCGGGGTTCAGCCATTCTTTCTCCACATCCTTGAAGGTGAATGTACCGTTCTGTGGGCAGGACGGCCAGTACATCAGCTGATTAGGCTGATAGGAACATTCATCGAAATAGTCAATGCCAAGCATCTGTGCGACATAGCGTGCAACAGCGACAAATTCTTCGGATGTAACATTTCTCGTCAATGGGAGAATGATTCTTGCCCTGGGATTGTCAGCCGTACTGGAATGCGTTGTGTACAGGCAAGCGGTATAGGGCATGATTTTCTCGAAGTTATTTACAAAATCAGCAGTCAGGCGGTCACCATCGAGAGAAATAAGGGAACGCACCTCCACGGTATTGATCTTGCGTCTGCCGCCCTTCAGTACGCCGCCTACAAAGCCGCCATGGTCTTTGGCAGCGTCACGCTGTGCCTTTGTCATTTTCGCATATTCCTCGGCGGTTTCAGTTGTTCTGACAGGAACACGGAGACGTTCCTTTAGAGAGTCATACGAGATAGTCTTGTTGACCCATGTTTTTGCCTGACGGCTGTTGCCATATGCAATTGCAAGATCTCTCATAAATGCAGCCTCCTTGGGGTTTCGCCGTGTTCGAATCGTGCTTGTCTGGCGATCTTTCTTGCAGTACGCACACGGTCGGTAACAAAGTCATCATAATCATATTTTCCGTTTTCTGTTGTAAGCATCGGGATAAAATTGAAATTTCTGAAGTTATCGAAAAAACTACGTTCACGGTAGTCTTCATATGCAAAGAGATACGGTTCTCCTGTATCCGGATGAAATCCAATCGTAACAGGATCATCATATTCTCCACCGCCGCCGTCATCGGTTTCCTGGCAGAAGATATGCAGATCATCGTCCATCGGATCACCGAAGCAAATGAGCCCTGCCCAGCTGTCGGTACTATGTCCGTTGGAAATCTTGCATAGAGCTGTATTGCCTTCGTCAGTGTCCTTGATTCCTTTACGCTTGACTTCAAAATAGCAGTGAAAATCAGGCAGATAAAAGTCGGGAAGATAATGTGTGCCATCGCTGAGAATCAATCCCTCCGGCTCATATTCCCATTCGATTCCACAGGCATCAAAGAAAACAGCCCAGCGTGCTTCAAGGCGGGAACGGAATAAGTATCCTTTGTATTCTGTTTGTATCGCTTTCATACCTTTTCCTCCAGACTTTCTGTAAAATATCGAATCTTCATGTGCTTACGCTTCGCACGGTCAATTTCGGCTTTCATGCCTTTTGAAATGACATCACCAAACACCCACAGTTCCGCACACTTGCTCATAAGAACCAAATTCATAAACAGAGCCGTTTCACGTTCATCGGGGATGGTGTCATTCATAAACTGCGTAAAGTAGATATGGGGTGTAATAGGCAGGCAGTGCTGATCAACCGCAAAGCGGCTGTAGCGTCGTGCATTTTCTGTGTTTCTCTCAATATCTCCCGAATAGGGTGAGCATATATATACGATAGGGCGAAAGACGGCTGTCCTTGCAGCAGCCCTTTCCACCTTTTCTATTCTCGTCATGGCTTCATATTCCGTTGGGGAGAAGTAGCCTTCACTGTTATATAAATTAGCCATAGATTCCTTTCCGACTGCTCAAAAATGAGCCGTCACTAAACCCAGATCTGGGCTCAGTCCTTTTTGTAATATTCACATTCATATCCATCCGCACGGAGCTGCAACCCTTCCGCCCAGTCCGGTACTCGTGCCATCTGTTCACAGACCGCCTCCACAGACATACGCCTGTCAGCTTCAATGATGATTTCATCGTGTACATGTGCAACAATAAAGCAGTGGGATAATGTCTGTAATGCGTAACAGAGAATATCCCTCGCAATTGCCTGTACAATATTCTCCACGAATTTCGGACCGTAGCTTTCCAGACGTTCCCACTTCTTGTCTGTACTGCCTTCATAGGTTACGGACTCACCGCCGAACTTGTTTTTACCGATTCTCGGCTTTACATAGGCAAGCCGTCTGCCGCTGGGCAGCTCAATGAACAGCATTCCGCTTTTGCAGATGAAGTTGATTCCGTGGGTGGTGGTAGTGTTTTTTTCCCTGACAGCCTTTTTGACAGCACGATCCACTGCCCACCAGAGTGCTGTGATATTCGGATTGGCATCCCTCCACGCATCCACAAGGGGCTGTAATTCTTCCTCCTGCAATCCCATTTCAATGGCTCCCATGGATTTCAATGCACCGACCGAACCGCCGTATCCGAGAGCCAATTCTGCGATCTTACCTTTCTGACGGAGATGCCCATTCACACCATTTTTGATTACAGGCACACCGAACATTTGCGATGCAGACGCACAGTAAATATCACCGCCGTTAGCAAATACATCCAGTCGCCAATCCTCTCCTGCAAGCCACGCAATGACACGAGCTTCAATCGCAGAGAAGTCCGCCACAATAAACTTGTATCCCTTTCGGGGAACGAATGCCGTGCGGATCAGTTGGGACAGTGTATCGGGAACATCCTCGTAGAGCATTTCCACCTCATCGTAATAGCCGTACTTCACGGTTTCCCTTGCTTCAGTCAGATCAATGATATGGTTCTGGGGTAGATTCTGAAGCTGAATGTGTCTGCCGGAGAATCGACCTGTTCGTGATGCACCATAGAAACTGAACATCCCTCTTGCCCTGTGGTCGGAACAGGCTGTCTGCTGCATGGCGGTGTACTTTTTTACAGATGATTTCGACAGCTGCAATCGCATTTCCAGAACGGATTTCACAGGATCCTTTGCCGTCTGCAATAATCTGCGGACTTCCTGTTTGTCGAGAGAATCCGGAGCATAGCCCTGCTTTTCCAGCCAGTCAAGCAGCTGATACACGGAATTAGGATTCTCTACACCCGTAAGCCTGCACATCTCCGATGACAACTTTGCCTTTGCCTGTCCGTCGAGGGTCAGTGTCGCATCCACAAGTTCCATATCAACCGCAATGCCACGGTCGTTGATCTCCTGATCGAGATAAAACTGCTCCCAGATAGATTCCGGCACAGGATAGCCCGACAGTTTGCGGTCAATTGCCATTTCCGACTCCACATCCTGCATATTGTATTTTTTGAAGGTTTCCCATTTCTCTGGTGCGTCAGCAGGGGAATGAAATAGGGGAATACCGTCAACTGTATCATACGGTACACAGAAATACCTGATCAGTCCCTTACCCTCCGGCATTTTCTGTTCTTCCAGATGCAGTACCTTTCCAGCCTGTGCAAGCGTGGACGGCAGTCCCAGATAGCGGCAATGCACCATAGTACACTGCCAGCCCACAGGACTGAGATAGTCACCGACGGTATCTTCGTCAATGCTGTAGCTGCGAAAGATTTTCGGGTAACATTCACGCAGATATTTAGACAGGCATATCCGCTCAAAATTCACATTGAACGCTCTTTTGATGACGCTTTCATCCGTGAGAGCGTGTAGAATTTCAAGGGGAATCGTGTCACCGCAGGCAAGGTCATAGAGCTGTACTGCACTTCCGTCTACGGAAACGCTGAACAGCGTGATTGCAAAATGCGGTGAATCCACATAGGCATACACGCCGCATTTCTTCAGATCCCTGTCGCTGCGTGTTTCTATATCAATTGTCATTTCTTTCATTTTCATCATATCCTTAACCCGCCCAAGCATATTGCCTAACTGCCCACCCAGCTATTCAGAGATTAATCGAGGAAATCGCTGCCCTCATCGTCATTGAAATCATCCTCTGCACGGCTCTTTCCGCCGAGAGGCTCACCGTCACGAATCTTCTGCAAATTATTCAGACCGCAGGCAATACCTCTGTTGCCGTTGGAGTTGAATGCGTAGAAGTTGATACTTGCACGACCATAAACGCCGCTGTACACCTCACTGTGGTCGATGATCGGCTGACGGTCTGCATCCACAATACCGGGAGCAGTTGCAGAATTAGCGTTGATGAAGTAAGCATTTGCATAAGCCTCATCATCGGG